>JAKSCJ010000280.1 GCA_022360675.1 Lysobacterales bacterium | reverse complement strand
GCCGTGGTGGGTTGTCCCCACGACATTAAAGGCCAAGGCATTTATGTGTATGTGACCTTGATGGGAGACCAACAAGTCAGTGATGAGCTGAAAAAAGAGCTGGTTCAATGGGTTCGCAGTGAAATTGGTCCCATTGCCACCATCGATTACTTACAATGGGCACCAGGACTACCCAAAACTCGCTCCGGCAAAATCATGCGCCGCATTCTGCGCAAAATTGCCGCTAACGAGTACGAACAACTGGGCGACACCTCCACCCTGGCCGATCCCAGCGTGGTAGACGATCTCATCGAAAACCGTATGATCCGCTGATCGACAGCCCAAGCGCCCGCGTAAGGTCGCGGGCGCTGGGTGGTTGATGCCACGGATTAGGCCAACAACCTCAAGCGTACAGCAGCGATCACCACGGACGCATCAGGAGAACCGCATGACGATACTGCCGGAAAAATTGATCATCACCGATGACCATCCGCTCTTCCGCGCCGCACTTATGGAAGCCGTCAAACGCCATGCCCCTTCGTGTGAATTTTTAGAAGCCTCCAGCTTCGAGCAACTACAAACCCTACTCGAAGACCATGCCGACGCCGATCTGTTATTAATGGATCTACACATGCCCGGCACCACCGGTTTAAGCGGCCTGGCCTATCTCTGTGGCCACTATCCCGCTTTGCCTGTCATCATGGTCTCGGCCAACGACGACCCCGCCGTAATCCGCCGCGCCATTACCGATGGTGCTGCCGGTTTTATTTCTAAATCCGCCGATACCGCCACCATTGTGGAAGGCATCAGCCAAGTACTCGACGGCGAAACCTACGCGCCCATCGATCTCAGCGCCCAAAGCAACGAAGATACCGAAGAAGCCCAACTCGCCCGCCGCGTCGGCGAACTCACCCCGCAGCAGTACAAAGTCTTGCAAATGCTGACCCAAGGCCTGCTCAACAAGCAAATCGCCTACGAACTCAGCGTTACCGAAGCCACCGTCAAAGCCCATGTCACCGCCATCATGCGGAAGCTGGGGGTGAGCAATCGGACCCAAGCCGTGACTTTGTATAGTCAGTTGGCCGTGGCTAGACCGGAGTTTAGGGTTTAGCTTTAGGGTTTTACTGCTTATTTAGAAGTTTAGTTCTTGTTTCGTCGCTTTGAAGATTATGTTTTTTGCTATGTCACTGCACGGTGGTGAGGTACTTTTTCCTGAGGGCAAAAGTACTTCATCGCCATACGATAATGGTTCTTAAGAGATACAGGCTTTAAAGTGGCGAAAAAAAACAAATCAGTAGAGCTTTTACACCCTTTCAATTGAAATCAACAGTAATCTGCTCGCAGAAATACAATTTCATAGACGATAATAGCCACTCTCAAATCATATAACTTTTTATCTCAAGACATTAATTTGCCACTTAGCTACAAGCACTCAAGATAATATGAACTGCTGCCAATCACAAACTAACGTTAAAAGCGCGGTTAGGTTTATTTTATTGTAAAAAATCCTGTTGATATGAGGGATATATGAGTAAAAATATTGTTGTTTTTTCAGATGGCACAGGGCAAGAAGGTGGTGTAGGTAATAATACCAATGTCTATAAGTTGTTTAACATCGTACAAGATCGCACACAACAGCAAGTCAGTTTTTATGATCGTGGACTAGGCACAGGCTGGAGAAAATTTACCGGCTCGATGTTTGGTGCGGGCATTAGTCATAATATCAAAGAGTGTTATCGCTTTATTTTTGAAAATTACGAAGCAGGCGATAAGATTTTTTTATTCGGCTTTAGTCGTGGTGCTACTACGGTTCGGTCCTTATCGACATTTATTCATCATTTTGGAATCTTGCCAAAGTCACGGCCTGAGTTAATCGAGCAGGCATATAAAATTTACAAAACCAAAGATACGGAAAATCTTGATAAAAAAGCGCAAGCTTTTATTGCCAAGCACCATACGATATGGACATGTATTGAGTTT
>JAKSCJ010000517.1 GCA_022360675.1 Lysobacterales bacterium | reverse complement strand
GCTTAAAACTTTAAGCTTAAAGCTTAAGGCCCGTATGTTCGGCAATAAAGGCCCATACATCGGAGTATTCTTCGATCACCTTATCGGTGGGTTTACCTGCGCCGTGACCTGCGCGGGTTTCGATACGAATTAACACCGGCTCTTTACCCGCCTGAGCTTGTTGCAAGGCCGCGATGTATTTAAAGCTATGGCCAGGCACTACGCGGTCGTCGAAATCGGCAGTGGTCACCAATACCGCCGGATAATCGGTGCCTTTTTTCACATTGTGGTAAGGCGAGTAGGCGTACAAGGCTTTAAATTCATCGGCGTTTTCAGAAGAGCCGTAGTCGTCCGTCCAGAAACGGCCAGCGGTGAAGTTTTGGAAACGCAGCATGTCCATCACACCTACCGCAGGAACCGCAGCGGCAAATAGATCGGGACGCTGATTGGTGACAGCCCCCACCAATAAACCGCCGTTGCTGCCACCGAAAATGGCCAGCTGTTGGGCGCTGGTGAAGCCTTCTTCCACCAGATACTCACCGGCAGCAATGAAGTCGTCGAAAACATTTTGCTTTTGCAGCTTGGTGCCCGCTTTATGCCAGGCTTCGCCGTATTCGCCGCCGCCGCGCAAATTAGCCACCGCGTAGATACCGCCCAATTCCACCCACGCCATGCGAGTCGCGCTATAACCTGGTGCCAGCGAAATATTAAAACCACCATAGCCGTAGAGCAGGGTGGAATGGGTTTTGCTTAAGTCCAGATCTTTACGGTGAGTAATAAACATGGGCACACGAGTGCCATCTTTGGAGTGGTAAAACACTTGTTTAACCACGTAGCGATCGGGATCAAACGGCAATTTAGGCGCTTTAAAGACTTTGGCTTGGCCATCGCCAATATTTAAACGGTAAATGGTGCCCGGGCGATTAAAACTAGAAAAGCCGAAGAAGGCCACATCGGATTTTTTACTACCCGAGAAACCACCCACACTACCTACACCGGGTAAAGCCACTTGGTGCAATAACTTGCCGTTGAGGTCATTAATTTGCAGCGTGGATTTTGCGTCTTCTAAATATTCCACCAACAGCTGGCCACCCATCATTGCAGCCACCTGCATCACGTTTTCGCTTTGCGGAATAATTTCGCGCCAATGCTCGGCTTGGGGTTTATTGGTATCGATGGCCACCACTCGCGAGCGCGGCGCTTTGTGGGTGGTGCGGAAATATAAGGTATCGCCTTGGCTTCCGGCTAAGAAATAGCCGCTGTTAAAGCCTTTCACCAAGTATTCCAGCTTGCTGTCGGCTTGCTTTAAATCGCGATAAAGAATCTGATAACGATCATCGGTACCCAGCCACACCGTAACCACCAAGAAGCGGCCATCGTCGGTCACTTCGGCGGCATAACCCCAGTCGGGATTATCGGTATCTTCGTGCACTAAGGTATCGGCCGCTTGCTCGGTGCCCACCTTGTGGAAGTACACCTTCATATTCAGATTCAGCGATTGGAAGGCTTCGCCTTCTTCAGGCTGCGGATAACGGCTGTAGAAAAAGCCCGATTCATCGGGTAGCCAAGCCACTGAGGTGAACTTCAACCACTCCAGCTTTTCTTCCAGAATCTTGCCAGTGGCCACTTCCATCACGCGCCATTGACGCCAATCGGAACCACCATCTTGGATGCCGTAGGCCAAGTAACGACCATCAGGACTGGGTACCCATTCGGCCAAGGCCACGGTGCCATCTTTGGCCCATTCGTTGGGGTCGATTAAGACTTTTGCTTCGCCCTCAAGCCCTTGTTGCACATACAAAACGGCTTGATTTTGCAGGCCATCGTTGCGGGTGAAGAAATACTGCTCGCCCGCTTTAACCGGCACACCGAAGCGCTCGTAATCCAGCAATTTGGTGAGCAGCGGACGGATTTTTTCGCGCTCATCCAGGCTTTCTAAGTACGCATCGGTGACTTGGTTCTGGCGTGCCACCCAGTCGGCCACTTCGGGGGTTTCGCGGACATCGTTCTCGAGCCAGCGATAGGGGTCTGAGACATTGGTCCCGTGATAATTATCTACCTGATCCACCACACGGGTGTCGGGGTAGTCCAATGCCATAGCATTCATACTGATTAAGCTCATGAACAGGCTCGTCCGAATCATCTTGAAATTCATCCAGGTCCTCCGCAGCCTTAAGGGGGAAAGCGCCGGCCGGCACCTTTGGGTTGCCACCAAAGGTGGCGTTGTTGGGAGAGTCGTCTCCAGCGGTTTGCTATATTAACCTAGACCATCGGCGGTGGCGCACGGCCTGTGCTTCACCACACTCGCTAAAACGTAGGGAAAGCGCCACCAAGCGTGCCCGTTTCACACGGGTTTGATGGTCTTTTGATATCTAATAGGGCAAGGAACGGCTGGTATTTCATCGTTTGTCTTCAGCCTTCTTGAGTCATAAAACTTTTTTTCACAACGGCATTTCACTTAATGCGGAGTCCTTTCATGAGCCATGCATCGTCTCAGCCAAACCCTCGTCACCTGTCGTTATGGGCCATGTTGTTGGGCTTGCTCTTTGCCTTGCTGAGCACTGGCGTCAGCGCTGGTGAGCAACCCACCGTGGGCAGCAGTGCGCCCAACTTTAAGTTGCAAGATCAAAACGGTGAGTGGCATCGCCTGGAAGACTACCGTGGCCAATGGTTGGCTTTGTATTTTTATCCCAAAGACGACACCCCCGGCTGCACCACCGAGGCGTGTAACTTTCGCGACAATATCTATGCCTTCAAGAAAATCGGCGCCGCCGTGGTGGGTGTGAGCGTGGACGATGTGGATTCCCACAAAGAGTTTTCCGATAAATATCAGATTCCGTTCACCATTCTGGCCGACGAAGACCAATCCACCGCCAAAGCCTACGGCGTGCTAAAAAGCATTGTGGTGGCTAAATTCGCCAGCCGTCAAAGCTTCATCATCGACCCCCAAGGCCGCATCGCGAAGCATTACGAAGATGTGGATCCCGACACCCACACCGACGAAGTGCTCAACGATTTACAACAGTTTATGGCCAACAGCGCCAGCTAAGGCCCGGATTAATCGCCCCGTTTGCTATGATCAAACGGGGTTTGGCCTCGCTCAATTCACTGTCATCGTTCAGAATTCCACCGTATCCTCGCCCTGAAGCGACGCCAAACGCCTTCATCGTCTATGGAGAGCTGTTATGCGTGTTTCTCTTGTCTCGTTTGTGTTTGCACTGAGCTTGATGTTTTCGCCTTGGCTAGCCGCCGAATCCACTGCACCCACTACGGTCAGCATTACCGAATGGCCGGTGCCATGGTCGGATTCTCGTCCGCGCGATCCTTATCTCGCCCCCGATGGCAAGGTGTGGTTTGTTGGGCAGGGCGGCGATTACGCCGCGTGGTTTGATCCTAAAACCGAAAGCTTCGGCAAGGTGGATTTAGCGCCGGGCACCGGGCCGCACAATATTATTGTGGATGGCGATGGCAACGGCTGGTACGCCGGTAATCGTAATGCGCATATTGGTCGCATCGACGCCAGCAACCATCAGATTACCCAACTGCCAACCCCCACACCCGAAGCAAAAGACCCTCATACCCTGCACTTTGCCGGAAACGGCATCATTTGGTTCACCGCCCAATGGGGCAACCACATAGGTCAACTCAATATTAACGACGGCACGGTGCGCACCTTGGGGTTGAGTACTGAGCGCGCGCGACCTTATGGCATCAAGCTCGATACCGATGGCAATGCCTGGGTGGCATTGCTGGGCACGAATCAATTAGCCCGTGTGGATGCGCAGGATTTCACATTGCAAGAAATTGATCTCCCGCGCAGCGAAGCGCGTCCACGCCGTGTGGCAGTAACCAACGGCCACGATATTTGGTATGTGGATTACAACCAGGGTTATCTGGGGCGCTACAACACCAATAGCCAAACCTTTAGCGAGTGGCGTGCGCCGGGTGCAGACAAAAGCGGCCCCTATGCGGTGGCGGCCGACCGCTTTGGGCGCGTGTGGTTTGTGGAAACCTGGCAGCAACCGAACCGCTTAGTGGGTTTTGATCCTGACAGCGAGCAATTTTTCAGCACCACCGATATTCCCAGCGGTGGCGGTACCGTGCGCCATATGTATTACGATGCCGACAGCCATAGCCTGTGGTTTGGTACCGACACCAATCAATTGGGGCAAGCCCACTTACCGCGGCCTTAAATGAGTAAGTGAACATTTAGTACAAGCCATGCGGCGTGAGCTGGCGCAAGTACAGAGCGACCCAGATGCGGTATTCTTTTATTCCTTTATTCAGGCCCATGCACGGGTTAGCCGCTGAGGAATGCCATGAGTACAGCTCCTGCCAATGAAGTGCGTCATGATGAATCTGCCCAAGCGTTCGTGCTCACGGTAGATGGCGAAGACGTATTGCTGCGTTATCGTCGTCCCGACGATAGTCATATCGACTACTACAGCACGTTTACACCCACCAGCTTACGTGGCCGGGGTCTGGCCCGATTAGTCGTGGATGCGGGATTACAATATGCCGAGCAGGAACAGCTAGAAGTGATTCCTTCTTGCTCATATGTGGCTAAAATACTCGAACGATTAGGCCAAGCCTAAATCTGCTTTTAAGTAAGCTTCAGTAAGGGCGGCTCTTTAAGCTTCGTCCGCTTTTCTTTTTTTATTGCAGTGGCTAACACGCGTTACCGCTGCTGATACCAACGCGCGCCAATGACGAATAACTCTGCTACCGGATCACGTTCTCCTGTTCAAAAAGTGGCCATTCGCCAAGGTTTTAACACCAGCTTATTGAGTTTCATTATCGCTCTGCATCTCCTGGGCTTGCTGGTATTGCCAGCGCTGGCGCAAAGCAATCCCAATATATGGAACTGGTGTTGGCCCGTACTGATCATAATGGCCTTGATTACCACGCCCATGTGGGCCCTGGCCCATGAGGGTATTCATGGCCATTTGCATGCCGATAAAGCGCGTAATCTGCATTACGGCCGTTGGCTCACCATTGTGTTTGGCAGCCCGTTTCGCCTGCTGCGCCATGGCCATTTGCATCATCATCGCCACAGCCGTATGGAAGAAGATCGCACCGAGATTTACGATCAACAGCAAGGCGGTTATTTAACGGCGGCCATCGCGTTTTATCCGCGTTTGATCTTCGGTTTGTATGCGGGTGAGTTGGTGGCGAATTTCTTGTTTTTGATGCCGCGCTCGGTGTTGTATCGCTTACTGGATCAACTGCACCCGGCCGATGGCGGCCCAGCGCGGGCTCGTGCCGAAAAAGAATTACTCGCGCCCGAGGCTTTGCGTGAAATTCGCGTCGATGCCGTGCTCACTATCGCGCTCTACGCCGTAGCCTTTAGCCTGTACGGTGCGCTGTGGTGGTGGCTGGCTTTAATGTTGCTGGCACGTAGCGTGTTTATTTCTATGGTGGATAACTCATTCCACTATGGCACGCCATTAAATGACCATCTGTATTCCCTGAATTTACGCTTGCCGCGCTGGGCTGCGCCGTTCATTTTGAACTTTAATATGCACCGCACCCATCATCGCCACGTGGCTTTGCCCTGGCATGCACTGCCCAGCAAAACCCAATATCAAGACGAAGATCCCGCCTTTTTCGCCGGTTTGCTGCGCCAGCTACGCGGCCCGATCAGTTTGCAGAAGGCCGAGGAATTACAACTGCCTAGTCATTGGCAGCGGCGCTAGTCATCCAGCCAGCACCGCTTCACATTGCAAATAAAACTTAAGCCATCACCCCACCCGGAGTGATGGCAGTAACACGTGCTTACTCGGCTTGTTCCTTGGCGCTTTTCACCATGGTTTTCACCTGTTCCAGCAGCTCGTCGGTGCTGTACACGATGCCATCGCGAATGGTGTAGCGCAGACCACGATAAAACTCGGGCTGATCTTGATCGTTCAAACGAAAGTGGCCGGTGCCGTACAGAATTTTAAAATTCGCCAGCGGATTTTCTTTGGCCACCAGTAAGTCGGCGCGCTTACCCACTTGAATCGAGCCGATTTCGTCACTCATACCCAAAGCCTCAGCTCCGGCAAAGGTGGCTGCGGTGAGTACTTCCAAGGGATGAAACCCGGCTTCTTGCAACAATTCCAGCTCGCGAATATAACCAAAGCCGTAAGTTTTAAAGATAAAACCCGAGTCCGAACCGGTGGTGACTCGACCGCCATGGTTTTTATAGTCGTTTAAGAACTGCATCCAGCGGCGGAAGTTGTTTTTCCACGCGATTTCATCAGCACTGGTCCAGTTAAACCAGTACGAGCCATGGGACTCGGCGCTGGGCTGGAAAAACGCCCATAAATTGGGGTGGGTAAATTCTTCATGCCAGTGGGCGCGCATTTCGCGCATTAAATCGCGACTGGCCTCATAAATGGTGAGGGTAGGGTCGAGGGTGAAATTCAGCTCGATAAGCTCATCACGCAGCTGATTCCAGGTTGCGCTACCCGGTTCGGCGGCTTGCAACCACAGGCGTCCGGCCTCGCCAAAACGGTGTTGCTCGTTGCTGTAGTTGTAGTCCAGTGGGTAGTGCTGCACGGTACGATCATGGAACATGGCCTCAGGTAAGCCGTACCAGTGTTCCATAGAGGTTAAACCGGCTTGAGCTGAATCCAACACATTCCAACGCGCCACACTGAGTTGCGCATGGTGCATGGCCGTGCCCAAACCCTGAGCTGCGGCTTCACCCAGAGCGGCTTGCATCACCTCAGGCGTTGCCCCGAAAAACTTAATGCCGCGGGCACCCTCTTTTTTGATGTCTTTCACCCAGCTCCTTGCCTGTTCGGCAGTGGTGATGGGCTCGTCCCTACCCGCGCCAAAACCAGCATAGGGAATAATTCGCGGCGCGGCGATCTCGCCTTTTTCGCTGCGTTGGGCGTGCTCCAGCGTCCACTCCAAACCGTTGAAACTGCCGGGCTCGCGCACGGTGGTCACGCCGTGGGCCAGCCATAATTTCAGTACATATTCAGCACTGACTTTTTGATCTTCACCGCCCAAGTGACCGTGCATATCCACAAAGCCGGGCAAGAGGTACTGGCCATTGAGTTCCATCACCTGGGTGTTGGCGTCGATCTCGATGCGGTCATCATCGGGCAGTAATGATTTAGGGCTGCCTGCGCTGGCAATTTTGGCAATGCGGTTGCCTTCGATCAGCACATCCATCGGCCCCACCGGCGGCGCGCCTTCACCATTAATGACGATCACCTCGCGCAATAGCAGG
>JAKSCJ010000045.1 GCA_022360675.1 Lysobacterales bacterium | reverse complement strand
TAAACGGCGCTTTTTTACTCACAGCTGAGTTAAGCAATAAACTTAACTCTCAAACCCATCTTCAAAAATCACCTGGCTGGTATTAGAGTTAGGGTTGAAGAACCAGTTAATTTCGCTGGTGCTGGCGAACTGAGCGGTGGCACTACTCACACGGAAGTGACCGGGCGCTACACCTGCACCACCAACGCTACAAAAAGCAAAGCTGGTGCCGGTAACTTGCACGGTAATGTCACAACCAGAGGCCACGCCACCGTATTCCAAGCGTAGGGTGTAGTCATCGGCGGTGCCAGCCACTTCGTCGATACCAGCCATGCCTAGGCGCAGGGTGGCTACGTCGTCGTGACCCAGTTGGCGTTGATCTTCGTCAAAGCCCTGGCCCTGTTGCATCACCGCCTCGGTGCTGGGCACGCCAAACAAACCGGACACGGTGCGATCAGCATTGGCAGCAAAGGTATCGCTATTCGGAAGGTTAGCAATATTCACGCTATAGGTAGACGAATCCACCACGCCATTTAGCGCAAAGGGATTATTGGTTTGTGTGTTAAACCAATGGAGATTGATATCGTCGCCACGGTCGTCATCGGCTGAGCCACGCACGCCGTCGGCACCGATACCTAAATCAAAGTTATTGTTGGGCCCTTCGTCGGTTTTAGTGTAGTTACGATTAGGCTCACCCAAGCCCGACTCAGTGGCCAAGTTAGGATGCGCCAAACCAATACAGTGACCAATTTCGTGGGCCAGGGTGGATTCAAAATCGATGGAACCCGAGGGAATATCGTTAGCGGCACCAAAAATCAAATTACCCGTGGTAGGTGTTAGTGCATTCCAAGTGGCAATGGCATTTTCCACCGGAACAATCATATCGCTAATGCTTTCGCTAGAGGGTGCGATACATACAGAAACCGTTAATACACCGCCCGTACCATTGTAATTGCTCGGGTGGGTAATGCGGTCGGCATTATTGCCATCAGAAAAAATAAAAGCGCCGGCCATGGTGGTGGTGGGTAAGGCCATGGTGGCTAAAGCAGTGGCTAGCGTAGATACTAATAAGCGTTTTTTAGTCAACATTATGAGCGCACCTCCTGAGCCAATTGTTCTTGCATCCATTGCCAAATAACCGTTTCTGTATTCTGTAAGGTTTTCAGCTCTGATTGATCAGGAAGTAAATCAGACCATGCCGCTAAACCTTCCACTTCCAATACATGGGGCGTAGTGCGTTGATCATCCAACCATTCAATACGGCTCACATCAGAATCGGAAGTTTCCAGCAAAGCATTGCTGTGGCGCTGTTGCAGATTATTTTGCAGCAACGCTTGATTCATGGCGGTTAAGCCATCAACACCAATGCGTTCCCATAATTGCTGCAATTGGCTTTGATCCATTTGCCAGTGATAGCTGCCCGAGTTTTTCATAAATGCAGGCCGATGCAGTGCCACGCTACCGTCATCCTCAATGCTGAGAATCAGGCGATTATCCGTCACCGCCACTTGCGCAAATGTTTTTTCATAGCGCAGTGAGCCCGCTTGAGCAGATAGGGCTGGGATCAGCAACAGACAAGCTGCGCCAATCACATATTTTTGCTTCAACATATCAGTCTCCCAAGTCGAAGTATTAGGGCCCCATATCAAGCAGATACACCATAGCGAAGCAACAAGACGCAGGCTTCGTGCCCTTGGTCTTCATGCATCCGTTCTGGTGATTGTGCCCTGTTTGATATTGCCCGTTTGCGAGTAAATCATCCGCCAAAGACCCTGGTTTCTTGTACGGCAGATGCGCTAGGGTTTTTCTATATTTATTGAAGCGGTGTTACCAAGTACGCCACCGCAGACCGAGTTCAGTGCTATAACCCACCGAGCGATGTTTCACTCGGCCGTTGTTGTCCACCACATAGTAGGTGGGGAACGCACGAATTCGATAATCCTCGATTTGCTTGTCATGCCCTAGTAACACCGGCACCGTGAGTTGGTGCTCATCCACAAAGGCTTTGACTTCTGCTAAAGAGTCATAACTTAAGGCCACCATATAGATATCAAGCTCGTCGTCGTTGCGGGCGGCTCGCAACGCTTCGATATTACCTGCACTTAAGCCACAAACATGACACCAAGGTGCAAAGAAATACAGCAAAGCTTTATCGCCTTGAGCGCTCGATAACTCGTAGCGTTGGCCATCTAAAGCCACCAGATTAAAATCGGGCGCTTGTTGCTGGCCATCGGCAACAATGAGGTGTTTTGATTGCCACGCCGAAATACCAACAAACACCACAATTAATGCGATCACATCGAACAGTAAGGCACGCCAATAATGTTGCCGAAACTGATGCCAACGCTGTTTAATTTTTTGCAGGCTTCCTAGTGGAGACGGTTCTGGTGGAGACGGCTGTAGCGCTTCATTCATGGCGTATCGTCCATAGCCCACAGTAGAAAATCTAAATCGTTACGATGTTGTGCATCCGATGTGGGAGCTGTGTGATGATGCTGACCTTTCTGGATTTTGCCGTTTTTCACATCAACGCCCTCAGCTCGTAAACATTCCGATTGACGAACGAACGCATCGCTATCGGCGGGAAAGGCAATACTGCCATCGCTACGCACCACACGAAACCATGGGATTTCCAGCTCGTCGGGGGCCGCTTTTAAGGCTTTGCTGACCAAGCGGGCACGCCTGGGCATGCCGGCGGCCAATGCCACTTGGCCATAACTCATGACGCAACCCTTGGGGATCGTCGCTACGGTTTGCCAAATTTTTTGGAATTTTT
>JAKSCJ010000161.1 GCA_022360675.1 Lysobacterales bacterium | reverse complement strand
TCCACAATGGCGCCGATATCGATGGATTTATCCAGCGGCGAGCCCAAGCGCAAGTGTTCCATGCGGTCTTTGATCTTGGCCACTAAGCGCTCGGCGATGCCTTCTTGCATCAACAGGCGCGAACCGGCGCAGCACACTTGGCCCTGGTTGAACCAAATGGCATCTACCAGGCCTTCTACCGCGCTATCGAGATCGGCATCTTCAAACACGATGAAGGGCGATTTACCGCCTAATTCCAGTGTCAGCGATTTACCGCTGCCCGCCACGCTGCGGCGAATAATGCGACCCACATCGGTAGAACCGGTGAAGGCGATTTTATCCACATCTTTGTGTTCAACAATGGCAGCACCGGTGCGGCCATCGCCGGTGACGATGTTTAGTACGCCTTTGGGTAAACCGGCTTCCATGGCCAGTTCGGCAAACATGATGAGCGTGAGCGGCGTGAATTCAGCAGGTTTAATAACCACAGTGTTGCCCGCAGCCAAGGCCGGAGCAATTTTCCACGCCATCATCAGCAGCGGGAAATTCCATGGAATCACCTGGCCCACCACACCCATGGCCTCGTAGCCGGGGAATTCTTCGTCCATCAACTGGGCCCAGCCCGCATGATGGTAGAAATGGCGCGCGATTAATGGAATATCGATATCGCGGGTTTCGCGAATGGGCTTGCCGTTATCCAACGACTCCAGCACCGCCAGTTTGCGCGAGTGCTTTTGCACCAAACGCGCCAGGGCGTATAAATAACGTGCACGCTGGTGGCCGCCCATGCCTGCCCAGTCTTTTTGTGCTTTACGTGCGGCTTTTACTGCGGCGTCTACGTCGTCGCTGGAGCCTTGGGCGACCTCGGCCAGCAGCTCGCCAGTGGCCGGGTTACTGCTGGCGAACCAGCTTTTATCGCTGGGTTCGTGCCACTGGCCATTAATAAAATGATTGAATTTTTGCTCGTGTTCGCTCAACCAGGTATGTACCTTGCTGGCGTTCTCGGGGGCCGGGCCGTAGTCCAGCTGTTGGTATTTTTCAATCAGATCCATAGTCGTGATCTCCGGCGCCGATTCACGGCGGCGATTGGATGTTCCGGCAGCAATGACTGCGCCAGGAACGCTGAAAACAATGCGCGACAAGCGAATGGAATCAGTAAGTTGCGATCAACAACTTACAGCATGCTTGTGCGGCTTAGGCCATAGGGTGGCGGTACCCGGCGGCATAGCGGCCGGTGGCGTGGTATTCGATTTGGCGTTCCAAATCGTTTAACAGACCAGAAGCACCAAAGCGGAACATATCGGGCTGTAGCCAGCGATCGCCCAGCTCTTCTTTCATCAGCACCAAGTACTGCACCGCCTCTTTGGCCGTACGAATACCGCCGGCAGGCTTAAAGCCCACGGGAAACTGGGTGCGTTCCAGATACTCGCGAATCATGCGCAGCATGACTAAGCTCACCGGTTGGGTGGCGTTTAAGCTTTCGGTGCCGGTGGAGGTTTTAATGAAATCCGAACCGGCCATCATGCACACCATTGAAGCCTTGGCCACATTGGTGAGATTGCCTAATTGACCGGTGGCCAAGATGGCTTTCATATGGGCAGGCCCACAGGCCTCGCGGAAGGCTTTGACTTCGTCGTACAGCGCTTGCCAGTTTTGCGTGAGCACATGGGCGCGCGTAATAACGATGTCGATTTCCATGGCACCGGCGGCCACCGAGGCTTTGATTTCTTCCAAACGCGTTTTAAACGGCGCTAAACCGGCGGGAAAGCCGGTGGAAACGGCAGCGACGGGAATATTGCTGCCTGCCAGTGCGGCCACAGCGGTGGGCACCATTTCGTGATACACACACACCGCACCGGTGGTGATGTTCAGCGATTGAATGCCCAGTTGATCGACCAAATCCTGGCGCAGTGGCTGGCGTGCTTTGGCGCATAAGCGGCGCACGCGGCCGGGGGTGTCGTCGCCAGATAAGGTGGTGAGATCCATGCAGGCAATGGCGCGTAACATCCACGCCACTTGCCATTCTTTCTTCACCGAGCGCCGTTTGGTGAGCGTTTGCACCCGTCGTTCCACCGCGCTGAGGTTAACGCGCACGGCGTCTAACCAATCTAAATTGAGCGGTGTGCCCGGATTCAAATGAGTGCCGTGATCGTCGGTGGTTTTGGGCACTTCGGCCACAGCACGGGGTTTATGTTTGGTGATGGGTACTTGATTCATGGGTGCAACCCGCAAGTCGGTTTCCTTGTAATCCCCCATCGTAGCCGATTTTGTCAACGCTAGCTTGATTTTGGCCGGGTATAGGCGCTTTTCCGATAGTTCTGGCCCATTTTTTC
>JAKSCJ010000200.1 GCA_022360675.1 Lysobacterales bacterium | reverse complement strand
CCATGGTCGACGTGGGCGATAATGGCGATATTACGTAAGTTTTTAATCATGGGATTAGCGTTAAGCAATATGAGGATAAGCCTTGATCTTTAAGCCTTAACGCAGTCCACCGAAGCTCGGTTGGATTGGTGGTTTAAGAGAAAAATCAAGGTCGTTTCAGCAAAAAAAGCTGGGCAGCCGACCATTATAGCTGAATTTCGAGACACATCTGTGAACAACTGTTCTCTAAGCGATTTCAATCTAGTGCATCCGCGTCTGCTGCGCTGTGCGGTTTCAGGTTTGCCTGGAATGGCCTTGCTAAGAAATGGGTTGCAACGAATAACAATAGTGCTTCACCAAAAAAGGCGTGCGCTTTCTCATTTTGGCTTCCAATCGCTCTTAGATGTTGCTCTTTAACTGCACGATCAGAGCATTTTAAGACCTGATGTAACTCATTTAGCTGGCAAGGAAGTACTTGAATTATCTTAAGTTAATGTTCATTGTAAGGTTTCCAGCAGCATCGGAGGGATACTTATAGGGTGATCTTTCCGAGTTAGTGAGCACGATTAGATATACCGGGTTGGTTCTACCCCTGCTATCCGTTTGGTGTAACGCGGTGGCGCGATTATCATGCTCCCTGACTTTGGTACAGGATGGACCATATAAGTGGCAATAATGACTATGAGTAATCAAATCTTAAATGCTGGCAAATTGGGCTTTGCCCTCACCGCCAGCTTATTCGGCAGCAGTCTGATCAGCAGCACTGCTTGGGCAAACTCACCCACTTTGTCGGGCTTTGAAGACAAAGCGGCCATTCCATTCGATATCTCCGCGGCTCTCACCACTGAACGGGAATTTCAACGTGGTGCCGGCAATGCTTTTCAGTTACTGCCAGCGGGCAGTGCCAGTGACGACGAAGTTGGCCAGGCCATCGCCATTGAAGGCAATCAATTGCTATTAGGAGCCACGGGCGATGACGACCAAGCCTCGAATAGTGGCGCGGTGTATGTTTATGAGTTTGACGGTAGCAGTTGGGTGCAGCGTAGCAAGCTAGTGATTGGAGCTGGCGGTATTAACGATCGCTTTGGCAATGCCATCAGTATGAACGGCTCTCGCGCAGTGATTGGTGCACCGAATCTGAGCGGAAGTGCCGCTAATGGTAGTGCTTATATCTTTGATTTTGATGGCACGAATTGGAATTTAAGCGCTACCTTAAGCGCACAGGACGGTACGGCGGGCGATCGTTTTGGCTCTGCCGTGAGCTTAGATGGCGACCGCGTGTTGATTGGTGCTGACTCTGACGATGCCCAGGGTGGCGTTGCGGGCAGCGCTTATATCTTTGAGCTCCAAGGCGGCTCGTGGAATGAAGTGGCAAAGTTGTCAGCTTTCGATGCAAGCCCTATTTCACAAGTGGGCTTCAGTGTCAGTCTGGAGGGCGATACGGCTTTGGTAGGCGCGCCGGGTGATGGTACGAACGGAATCGTGGCGGGTGCTGCCTATTTGTTTAACGATCTAGGTGGCGGTACTTGGATTCAAACGGGCAAGATACTAGCCAGCAATGGGGCCCAGGGCGATGGTCTGGGTGTATCGCTGAGCTTAAATAATGGTACAGCGGCCATTGGTGCCATGGGTGGCGGTAATAGTGATGAGGGTGCCGTCTATATCTACAGTATCGGTGTTGGTGCTGCCACGGAGCTAGACATTATTTCCCCACAAGGGTTAGAAGGCGGTGCCTCTTTTGGCGAGAGTGTCACTTTAGATGGTGATCGTTTCTTAGCGGGTGCCAGTACTGCCAACGGTAACACTAGCCGCTCTGGCAGTGCCTATGTTTTTGAGTTTGATGGCAGTGTTTGGAGCGAAAGCACGCGCATAACACCCTCACAAACAGGCTCCAATGACCGCTTTGGCCATTCAGTGAGTCTCAGCGGTGCATCGGTAGCCGTGGGGGCCAATACTTTCGATGGCACTGGTAGTAATTCGGGGGCGGGTTTTGTATTCCAAGAAAGTGTAGATATTGCGCTCGTAAGTTCTGGTATTCCGGCTACCGCTGTTGCAGGGACAGATGTCAATTATCAATTGATGGTGACTAACAATGGGCCATCAACAGCAACGAATGTGATGATTGCCAACACCATTACTCCGGCCGCTATGGTCAGTTCTGGTACCCCCGCTTGCAGTGGTGGCTTCCCTTGCAATGTGGGAACTTTAGCTGCGGGCGAAAGCAGCACGGTGATGGTGACTGTTAGCATCCCACAAGATGCCGACAGTGCGGTGATTATTGATGCCGATGCTTCCAGCGATCAAACCGATGCCATGATCGGGAACGAATCGGTGGACGACTCTATCTTGGTCGATAGCGTGGCCGACCTTCAGTTGAATGCTACGGGCCCCAGTGGTGCGAATCCAGGTGAGATGATCAGCTATCAACTCCAAGTGCAGCAATTAGGCCCTTCGCAAGCCAGTCGGGCGAATCTTGCGGTTACCGCAGATGCCGGCTTGAGTTTTGTCAGTGCCGACGGCCCTTGTAGTGCTGGTTTCCCCTGTAGCCTGGGTAGTGTCGATAGTGGTGCGGATATGACCATTACCGCCAACTTCATGGTGTTACCCACAGCATCGGGTAATTTGGACTTAGATGCCACTGTCAGCAGCACCACGATGGATCCCAATCCTTTAAACAACAGTGATAGTGTCAGCACTTCTGTGG
>JAKSCJ010000439.1 GCA_022360675.1 Lysobacterales bacterium | reverse complement strand
GCCAATAAGCCCTACGGTAAATGTTGCACAGAACATCATTACCTGACATTGCTGTCAATACCAATGTGTACAAATCAAACGCTTTATTCCATCTTAAAACCGTTGTTGAAAAATGTTGCTAATGAAAAACTAATGCGTAACACCTCAACAGCGCCAATCTCACTAATCGTGACGTTGGGTGCGGGCCTTAACCTCGTCCTCAATAATCGTCAACAGGCTTAAGCTGGGTTGCCCTGATAACGGTAGAAAGTTATCGCGCTGAAATGCGGTAATAGCTGCCTGAGTATTTGGATTAATGCTGCCGGTAGCTGGCCCCGGACGATACCCCAAGCGCGCCAAGCCGCCTTGAATACTCGCAATCATGGACGATTTCGCTTCCAGCTGCTGGAAGTGATCTACCACCGAGCCACTATCTTCTGCTGTGACAGCGGCCTCGTCTCCGTTGTTGTCGTCGCTATCATCAATAGCTAACACCGGCAGCAATGCTTCCGCAGATTGCGTAGCGGAGGTATCCACATCGGCAGCACAGTGCTGCTCACCGCTGTTCATATGCACATGGCAATCGCCCGAGGTGGTTTCGCTATGAGCCCAAACGGGCGTCCCGATCGACGAACAAACCACAGCAAATACCCCCAGTGCGGTGTACTGAAGCCAGGTCGATCTTTGGATTGAAGGAAGGTTTAATAATAGGTGTTGTTGTGTAATAGCCATGCGAATTAATCCTGCACAAGTGCTAGATCAATTCCTTTTGAATACAGTCCTATTATTTAGGATAGCATTCAAAGACTAAAACAAAATGACCAATAAACGCTTAATCGTTACCGCAAAACACTGCGTTCATGAATCGTTTTTTCTTAACACCTTGAATATACATAAAAAAACCGCTTGCCGAAAAATCGACAAGCGGTTTAGATTAACGCTTTATGCGTAGATGCAGATATATGCAGCCTTAATGCTGGCTAAATATTGAATCTTGGCTAAAGAGCTAAACACTTACATGCTAATCGTAAAGGCTTACTTTTGAATACCGCCTTTGGTCAACGCCAGCGGATCCAATAAACGCAGCAGCTCGGCTTCGTCTAGGCCTGTGGTTTCTTTAGCTACTTCTAAGATGGGGCGTTTTTCTTTATAGGCTTGTTTGGCAGTGGCCGCACCTTTTTCGTAACCAATAACTGGATTCAGCGCGGTCACCAAGATGGGGTTTTTCGCCAGTGCCTCGTTCACGCGCGCCTGGTTCACTTTGAAACCCGCAATGGCGCTATCGGCCAGAGCACGGCTCACATTGCCCAAGATCTCGATACTTTGCAGCAGGTTATAAGCCACCACCGGCAACATCACATTCAACTGGAAGTTACCCGATTGACCAGCCACGGTGATGGTGGCGTCGTTGCCAATCACCTGGGCACAGACCATAGCCACGGCTTCGGGAATGACAGGATTCACCTTGCCCGGCATGATGGAGCTACCCGGTTGCAGCGCTGGCAGCTCAATTTCAGACAAACCGGCCAGCGGGCCTGAGTTCATCCAGCGTAAATCGTTAGCCATTTTCATCAGGCTGCAAGCCAAGGTTTTCAATTGGCCCGACAACTCAACCGCAGCGTCTTGGCTGCTGATGCCTTCGAAGTAGTTATCGCTAGACTCAAAATTAAAGCCTGTGCGTTCGCTCAGCACTTTAGCCACACCAGTACCGAAATCGGGGTGGGCGTTAATGCCGGTGCCCACAGCGGTGCCACCTTGGGGCAGTTTACGCATGTGCTTCAGGGCATCTTGAATACGTTCTTCAGCGCTTTGTAGTTGGCGCGACCAAGTCGCCAGCTCCTGACCAAAGGTGATGGGCATGGCGTCCATCAAGTGAGTGCGGCCGGTTTTGGCCACTTCAGCCAGTTCTTCAGCACGCGTATCCACCACCGAGCGCAAATGAGCGATAGCGGGCAGCAGTTGCTCATGAACACTTAAGCAAGCGCTAACTTGGATGGCTGTGGGAATGACATCGTTACTGCTTTGGCCCATGTTGACGTGATCGTTGGGATGCACATCGGTGCCAGCGGCAGACGCCAAATGAGAAATCACCTCATTGGTGTTCATATTGGTGCTGGTGCCAGAACCCGTTTGGAACACATCCACCGGAAAGTGGGCGTCGACTTCGCCAGCAATAACTTTGGCGGCCGCCGCGTTAATGGCATCGTTTAAGGCGGCATCGAGCAAGCCCAACTCGCCGTTCACCGTGGCTGCACTGGCTTTAATTAAACCCACCGCACGAATGAATTCCCGCGGCATGCGTAAACCACTAATGGGAAAGTTATTGACCGCACGTTGGGTTTGTGCGCCATACAGCGCATCTGCAGGTACTTGCAGCTCACCCATGCTGTCGTTTTCGATACGGAATGCTTGTGAATCGGCAGTCATGACTCGCTCCGAAAGTCAGCTTATGAACAAACCACCTATTATAACCCGGTCTGTTTCTTTGCTTCTGCCTTTAGACCAATGTCGATGCCATCATCATTGATTGGCCGCCACCATCGGTCATCTCGCCACGGGATATTTTTCTCCGCACGCTAAATACATCGCGAAGGCTAAGATTCCAAGGTAAAATGAACGACTTTGTTTCGCAGCGGAGATCACGGTGACTGCAACTGGCACCCCCACCACATCCATGGCCGGTCAAGACGACGCCACTCGCTCACTCTTAGCGGTTTCGCCCTTAGACGGACGCTACGCCAGCAAGGTCGATGCCTTACGGCCACTGTTTTCTGAATACGGCTTAATTCGTCAACGCGTGGTTGTGGAAGTGCGTTGGTTGGAACATCTAGCGGCCTGCCCCGAAATTGCCGAAGTTCCAGCCTTAAGCGACTCAGCCACCCAGTTTCTGCAAAATCTCATTGATCAGTTTGATGCCGCCCAAGCCGCAAAGGTGAAAGCGATTGAGGCCACCACCAATCACGATGTAAAAGCGGTGGAATATTACTTAAAAGCCTGTTTTGCCGATAACGACGAACTGCGTGCCATTCAGGAATTCACCCATTTTGCCTGCACTTCAGAAGACATCAATAATCTGGCCTATGCTTTGATTTTGAACGAAGCCCGCAGCCAAGTGCTGCAGCCTAAGCTGAAGCAGGTGGATGATTTCTTATCGGCACTGGCCGTGGAGCACGCTGAGCTGCCCATGTTGTCGCGCACCCATGGTCAAACCGCCAGCCCATCGACTTTAGGCAAAGAAATGGCCAACGTGGTGTACCGCTTACGCCGCCAACGCCGCACTTTGGAACAAGTAGAAATCGGCGGCAAAATCAATGGTGCGGTGGGTAATTTTAACGCCCACACGGTTAGCTATCCTGAAGTGGACTGGTTGGCCTTTAGCCGTGAGTTTGTCGAAAGCTTAGGGCTGGTGTGGATGCCCTTCACCACCCAGATCGAACCCCACGATCAAGTGGCCGAGTACGCCCACGCTATTACCCGAATCAACACCGTATTGTTGGATTTAGCGCGCGATATCTGGGGCTACATCAGCTTAGGTTATTTTCGCCAGCAATTGGTGGAAGGCGAAGTGGGTTCCTCCACCATGCCGCATAAGATTAACCCCATCGATTTCGAAAACGCCGAAGGTAATTTCGGTGTTGCCAATGGTTTATGGGAGCACTTAGCGGCCAAGCTGCCGGTTTCGCGCTTCCAACGCGATTTAACCGATTCCACGGTATTACGTACTTTGGGCACTGCCGCAGGTCATAGCCTGTTGGGCTGGACCAGCTTATTGCGCGGTTTAAATAAATTAGCGGTGAATCCCGAGCGTATCGCAGCCGATTTAAACGACAGCTGGGAAGTACTGGGCGAAGCGGTACAAACGGTAATGCGTCGCTACGGCCTGCCCGAACCCTACGAGCAGCTCAAAGCCTTCACCCGTGGCCGCCAGATTAATCGTGAGTCGATGCAGAGTTTTATCGACAGCTTGGATTTACCAGCCCAGGTCAAAGCCGAGTTACGTGAGTTAACGCCGGGCAGTTATACGGGTATCGCCGCACAGCTGGCAGCCGATATTCAGCGTTACCGCTAAAGCCTGCGCGTCACTATCTAAAGCTTTGCTAAAAACCCAAATAGCCGCCAGCCCACAACAGGGCTGGCGGCTTTTTTTAATGCTTAAGCTTTCGTGTCGATCTCATTCGACGAAACCAGGCTTAAGCTTCGCGTTCAGCTCAGTGACTCACCACAGGCATTACTCCACCACGACGATCGTGATGGGCTTTGACATCAGAGGTTGGCTATGGGGACGATGCAAATGATCACCCAGCACCAGTTGTAAGGTATGCGGCCCCGGACTCAGCTCGATGAGCACTTCGGTTTGTCCTTTACCAAAATGCTTCACCTGATCATTGGCGGGTAAGGGCTGGCTTAAATCGGGCAACTGATCGACATCGATCAATAAATGGTGATGGCCGGTATTGGCGGCTTCGATTCCCGCCGGCGCCACACCCATGCCGCTCAGGC
This sequence comes from Lysobacterales bacterium, assembly GCA_022360675.1. Classification (GTDB taxonomy): domain Bacteria; phylum Pseudomonadota; class Gammaproteobacteria; order Xanthomonadales; family Wenzhouxiangellaceae; genus JAKSCJ01. The sequence goes on along the minus strand of JAKSCJ010000439.1, from coordinate 6,475 downwards.
CAAAACCAACCTTCAGCGGGCTGGTGACCTGTTCGCCATGATGTAAACCTTGGATATAGAGGTTCGCCTTGGCCGGGCGGGCGGTGGGACCACCTTCAGCGGCCTGGGCCATAGGTGCTAGCGTCGTGCACAGCAACAGGCCACCCAGCACCGTCATGGCGGTGTTTGAACAACGTAATTTCATCATTTTCCTTCGTATTCCATTGTTATGCCGCTCGAAAGCGTTCTTTGCACAAGGTACTCGGCAAGTATTATCGGTGGGAAGCGTACCAAAATGGTTGTTATTGCCAATTACATCCATTTTAGACCCGCCAAAGCCTTGTCTTCGTGCAGCATAGCCTTTTCTTTAAAGCAGCACATTTCGCTGTAAATCTACCAACACCGGCAAAGCGCTTGACCCTTGTAGGCATTAACGGTAGCCTCCTTTCATCTTTCAATCTTGATAGAAGGATATAAGCGCATCGACCTGCAACTCACCTCCGATTGCTGTCGCTTACTGGCGGATATGACTCGGGTTCGTTTGCTCATGTTATTAGAGCAAGAAGAACTCAGCGTTGCCGAAATGGCCGCCGTAACCCAGCTCGCCCAACCACGGGTGTCGACTCATTTAGCCAAGCTGAAAGAAGCGGGTTTGGTGGCCGATCGCCGTGCTGGTGTTTCGGTATTTTATCGTCGCACCGAAGCCAACCAAGCGCCGATTCATGCGCTTTGGCAAACCTTACGCCAAAACGCCGACGACCCATTATTGCGGGCCGACGCGAAACGCATGCAAGAGATCTTGAACAACCGGGGCGGCACCTGGGCCGATGCGGTGGCAGGCGATATGGAACGTCATTACTCGCCCGGCCGTACCTGGGAAGCCACCGCGCGTGCCATGGTGCGCTTGCTGGATTTAGGCCGTGTGTTGGATGTGGCCTCGGGTGACGGCACCTTAGCCGAACTGTTGTCGCCGCAGGTACGAGAAATGGTGTGTGTGGATATCAGCCCGAAAGTCGTAGCGGCAGGTCATCGGCGCACCTTGCCTTTGGGGAATGTGAGTTACCAGCAAGCCGATATGCACCAATTACCCCTACCCGAGGCCGATTTCGATTGCGTCATGATGCTACACGCGCTGACTTACTCCGAGCGGCCGCAACAAGCCATACATGAAGCCGCACGTGTACTGAAACCCGGTGGTCGCTTGTTAATTGCAACACTAAATAAGCATTCCCATCGCAACGCGGTCATTCCCTTTGGCCATTGCAATTTAGGCTTCAGCGACAGCGAGCTACAACAGCTGTGCCGACACGCCGGTTTGCGTTTAGATTTCTGCCAAAAAGGGGCTATCGAACGGCGGCCGCCGCATTTCACCGTGCTCACCGCACTGGCGTGCAAGCCCAACGATGCCTAAACCATCAAGTATTGAACGTACCGCTCAACACCAAGTGGTGAGCGGTCTCGCCCTTTAAACGACCCAATTATTGTTATTGCTGGATGCAACACCATGAGTAAGCTGCCTTATTTGCAACCCGAACGCGCCCAAGCGCTGCGCCTCGCTCTGAGCGAACGAATCTTAGTGATCGACGGCGCCATGGGGACGATGATCCAGCGTTTAGGTCTAGACGAAGCCGATTTCCGTACCAAGGCTTTGGCCGACCATGGCAAACCACTTAAAGGCAATAACGATTTATTGTGTTTAAGTCGGCCCGAGGCGATTTTAGACATTCATCGCCAATATCTTCTGGCCGGTGCCGATTTCATCGAAACCAACACCTTTAGTGGCACCACCATTGCCCAGGCCGACTACGACTTGGAATTTATCGTTGAAGAACTCAACGAGGCCGCCGCCAAACTGGCACGCCAGGCCGCCGATGAAATCAGCGCGCAAACGCCCGAGCGTCCGCGCTTTGCATTGGGTGCCATGGGTCCCACCAATCGCACGGCTTCACTTTCGCCCGATGTGACAAATCCGGGCTATCGAAATACCAGTTTCGACGAGCTGCGCGGCGCTTATTTGCAGCAGGCACGCGCCTTGGTGAAAGGCGGTGCCGATGCTTTGCTCATCGAAACGGTATTCGACACCTTAAACGCCAAAGCGGCCTTGTTTGCCTGTGACGAGTTATTCGAAGAACTGGGGGCGCGAGTGCCGATTCTGGTGTCTGGAACCATTATCGACCAAAGCGGGCGCACGCTCTCGGGGCAAACCGTGAGCGCCTTTTGGCATTCCATTCGCCATGCCGATTTATTCGCTGTGGGTTTAAATTGCAGCTTAGGCGCTGAAGAACTTCGCCCCCACCTCACCGAGCTTGCGCGCATCGCTGAGGTGCCGGTGCTGTGTTACCCCAATGCGGGCTTACCTAATGCTCTGGGCGAGTACGACCAAACCGCCGAAACCATGGCCGAACTGATTCGCCAATATGCCCAAAGTGGCTTGGTGAATTTGGTGGGCGGTTGCTGCGGCACCACGCCTGAACATATCGCCGCCATTGCCCAGGCCGTGGCTGACGTTACGCCGCGCAGCCCGGCCGAAGTCGAGCCCTTAATGCGTTTGGCAGGCATGGAAGCACTGACCCTCACCAGCGATATTCGCTTCGTGAATGTGGGCGAGCGCACCAATGTCACGGGCTCGGCCAAATTCCGCCGACTCATTAAAGAAGATAACTTTGAAGAAGCACTAGATGTGGCGCGCCAACAGGTGGAAAACGGTGCCCAGGTCATCGACATCAACATGGACGAAGGCTTGCTGGATGCCAAAGCCACCATGACCTATTTCTTAAATCTATTGGCTTCTGAGCCCGATATCGCTCGTGTACCCATCATGTTGGATTCGTCCGACTGGGCGGTGTTAGAAGCGGGCCTGCAATGCTTGCAGGGCAAGGGTGTAGTGAACTCCATTAGCCTGAAAAACGGTGAGGAGGAATTTCTCCACCAAGCTCGCCTGGCACGACGCTATGGTGCGGCCGTGGTGGTGATGGCCTTCGACGAAGACGGTCAAGCCGATACCATCGAGCGGCGCTGCGAGATTATCGGCCGCGCCTACGGTTTACTCACCGAAACGGTGGGCTTTCCGCCTGAAGATATTATTTTCGACCCCAATATTTACGCCGTGGCCACCGGCATTGCCGAGCACGATCGTTACGCGGTGGATTTCATCGCCACCTGCCGTTGGATCAAAGCGCAGTTCCCCGCCGTGCACATTTCCGGCGGCGTGAGTAATTTGTCCTTCTCCTTCCGCGGTAACGATGTAGTGCGCGAGGCCATGCACTCGGTGTTCTTGTATCACACCATTCAGGCGGGTATGAGTATGGGTATCGTCAATGCGGGCCAACTCGCCGTATACGACGATATCCCCGAGCCATTAAAAAGCCGCGTGGAAGATGTCGTATTAGCTCGCCACAGCGATGCCGGCGAGCGCTTGTTAGAAATAGCCGCCAAATACGCTGGCGAAAAAGGCCAAGCGGCTAAGCAAGACGAAAGCTGGCGTGAACAGGCGGTGAAAGAACGTCTGCGCTATGCGCTGGTTCACGGTATTGATCGTCACATCGAAGCCGACACTGAAGAATGCCGTCAGCAACACGAGCGTGCCTTGCACGTGATCGAAGGTCCGTTGATGGATGGCATGAACGAGGTGGGCGATTTATTCGGCGACGGCAAGATGTTCCTGCCTCAGGTGGTGAAAAGCGCGCGCGTCATGAAAAAGGCCGTAGCTTGTTTGATCCCCTACATCGAAGCCGAAAAAACCGAAGACAGCAAAGGTCGCGGTAAGGTCTTGCTGGCCACGGTTAAAGGCGATGTACACGATATCGGCAAGAATATTGTGGGCGTGGTGTTGGGCTGTAACGGCTTTGAGATTCTCGATCTGGGTGTGATGGTTCCCGCCGAGCGTATTCTCGAAACCGCCGCCAACGAAGATGTGGATATCGTGGGCTTGAGCGGATTAATCACGCCATCGTTGGAAGAAATGCGCCAAGTGGCTGCCGAAATGAAGCGGCGTGATATGCATCAACCTTTGCTCATCGGCGGTGCCACCACTTCCCGTGCGCATACCGCCATTCGCATCGAACCCGAATACAGCGAGCCCACAGTGTGGGTTAAAGACGCCTCGCGGGCGGTGGGCGTTGTGGAAAAACTACTCAATAAAGAAGCGCGTCCGGCCTATGTGGATGAAATTCGCCAAGACTACGCCAAAGTACGCGAACTTCACGCTAAGCCTAAATCGAAACGCAGTTTATTGAGCTTAGAACAAGCGCGTGCCAATGCCTTCAGCACCGACTGGCAAACCCAAGCGCCCAGCACACCCAAGCGCACCGGCTTGATCGATTTAGGCCCAGTGGACTTAGCTCAGTTGCTTGATTACATCGACTGGACACCGTTCTTCCAAACCTGGGAGTTGCACGGTCGTTATCCGCAGATTCTTAAAGACGATGTGGTGGGTGAATCGGCTCAAGAGCTGTTTAACGATGCCCAGCTTATGTTGAAGGATATCGTGGCCCAGCACTGGGTTCGCGGTCATGCCTTATGTGCCATTTTGCCCGCCCAGCGCGACGGCGACGATGTGATCGTTTACCGTGATGAACAACGCCAAGAGGAACAAGAACGGCTACACTTTTTACGCCAGCAAAGCGGTCAAAAAAGTAGCGGCAAACCGCATCGTTGTTTAGCCGACTTCATCGCGCCTAAAGATAGCGGCATGAACGACTGGATTGGCTTGTTTGCCGTAACCGCAGGGCTCGATATCGAAAGCGCATTAAAACCCTTTGAAGACGCCAACGACGACTACCAAGCGATATTATTAAAAGCACTGGCCGACCGTTTAGCCGAAGCCAGCGCCGAATGGTTACACAGAAAAGTACGCACCGAACTCTGGGCGTACGCTGATGATGAAGCGTTAGATAACGAGGCATTAATTCGCGAGCAGTATCGTGGTATTCGCCCGGCTCCGGGTTATCCGGCCTGCCCCGATCATACCGAGAAAAGCACCATCTTCCGTCTCTTGCAGGCCACGGAAAAAGCCAATATCACCCTCACCGAATCCATGGCTATGTTGCCTGCGGCTTCAGTCAGCGGCTACTATTTTGCACATCCCGAGAGTCGTTATTTTGTGGTGGGTAAAATCAGCGAAGATCAACTTCAAGATTACGCCCAACGCAAAGGCTGGACGATGGCCGAAGCTAAACGTTGGCTACAACCCAACTTACAGCTCAGCTAGCCGCCAGCATCTGATCAGCTAACGATAACTCAGCTCAGAGGCACCACCTGTTAAAACACTGCCCATAAAAAAAGCCCCACAGCATCGCACTGTGGGGCTTTTTTAGTTCAAGCTTAAGGATTTTCTATGATTGAAAAACCTTAGATGCCATCTTCCATGCTATCGGCAAATAAAGCGGTGATATCGACATCGTCATCGCTATTGTTTTGCGAGACCGGGTCGACACTGCCAGCCGCCGGCACCACCGAGGCGCGATTAATAATGAGTTCGCCCTCTTCGACACCACTGACATTGGCAGAAACGGTAAAGGTCACGCTGCCGCTATTGCGAATACTCACTAAAGCGTCTACATCACCCACACCATTGGGCGGACATGCGGCCAAGTCGGGAGCTTCTTCCAGACACGACCAGAACGAACCTGTTAACGAGGCGGGAATCACATCTAGCACCTGTGCATCCACTGCATCCGATGGGCCTTGGTTGCTAATGACAATGCTATAGCTGGTGAGGTCGCCGTCTTCAACATGGGCGGTGAAGCTGCGTTTTTCTAACACTAAATCGTGACGCACAATCGCCGCTTGAGAGAACCCATCGCTATTGTTATTCAGGTCAGGGTCCGTCGTGTTAACGGTTATGTTGAAGTTCATAGCCACATCGCCGGTGTAATCGCTACTCACGCTGTAGGTCACCATAACCGTTGCGCTGGCGCCGCTGCTTAGATCACCTAAAACACAGGGGAAACCGCTGGCACAAGGCGCATCGGCAGTCACAAAAGTGGCGCCGCTTAAGCCCAGATTACTCAGCTGCACACCTTGTGCTAATGAAGGTCCAGCGTTTTGGTAGAACACCATCACATCGAAACTAGCACCGGCAACCACTTCAGCAGGCGGTGTAATCTGCACGAGTAAGTCGGCCTCGGAGCTAAGGTTTGTGCTGACAGAACTGGTGTTATTCGCCGGAACGGGATCGGTGACTGAGCTGCTGATATCAGCGGTGCTCGTGATGGTGCCAGAAGCATCATCGGCCACAGCAAATACCGCGTTAATGCTGATATCCGAGCTTGCCAGTAACACCCCTAGATCACAGGGGAAACCACCAGCACAAGGGGCATCGGCGCTGACAAAGCTTAAACCTGCTGCGGTGGGCAAATTTAAAGTTGCCGCCGGGCTATCGACTGCCGACAAATTAGCCGCCGTAATTTGGTAGGTGATCTCCTCACCCGCCAGGGCCGCATCGGGGCCTTGCATTTGCACGCTTAGGTCAACAAAAGCGCCCACAGAAGTGCTG
>JAKSCJ010000004.1 GCA_022360675.1 Lysobacterales bacterium | reverse complement strand
TGGCTCTAACCAGGCCAATAGTAAGGTGCTATCAAACATAGGCGCGCACCTTTTGCATTAACCAATCATGAAAGGCTTGCGAATCAAACTCGCTACGGGCGCGGTAGGGGGCGGTAATTAGCAGTTGCCCTATAGGATCCTCAGCGTGACTGCCCCAATGTTCGAGCCAACGAACGCCGGTTAGACTCGCCACTTCACGGGAGCCACGATGCAAAACTAAACGCCTGAGCAATAGATCGGCATCCATGGCCAAACGCCGGTGATCGCCGTGTTCGTTGAACTGCGGCAGTAGATGCTCAAAGGTCTGCACGATGGCACGCCGCTGTTGCAGCCGCTGCCAGTAACGCCACAGTAAATGCAGTAAAAACCCCACCACAATGGCCAACAATAAAGCGACAATCCACCAACCCGGTGCTAAAGGCCACCAGGGCAATTCATTGGTGGTGTGGATATCGCGCAGTTGATCTAAAGGATTCACTCTGATCCTCCTGGCAACTGCTGGCTTGCCGTATGAGCGGCCGCTGCCTGGTTTTGCGTGCCGCGCCACAGTGCATCGAGCGGATCATCGGTGGTCAAAGCCACCCAAGTGCGACAGCCGTGGCGGCGTAATAATTCTGGTGTTCGACCATAGGCCGCTTGCAGCTGTACTTGCTGGCGTTGGAAATCGTGTTGATTCCGCAACTGCAATATTTGCTGTTGTTCGCCATCAGTGACCGGGTAACTGCCCAGAGGCAGGCCACGCGCTTCGATAGGATCAAGAATCTGGCACGCCATCACGTCATTGTGCTGACGCAGGCGTGAGAGTTGGCGTTCGAGTTCTTCATCTTGATGATAAAAATCGCTCAAAATCACCACCAGCGTTCCCGGACGCGCCACCCGACGTAGCCGCCCCAGGGCGGTGGCCAGTGTTTCGCGCTCGGGCTTTTGGCTGGGTGGATTCATCCACTCCACCAAGGGTTTGATCAAACGCATGGCACCGCGCCGGCCACCGGCTGGCTCCAGCTCGTGATGTTGCTCGCCACCAAAGGCAAAGCCGCCGATACGATCACCACTGCGAACCGTAGACCAAGCCAGCAAAGCCGCCAAGTGGGCCGCCATCACCGACTTCAACACACCACGGGTGGCAAAGTACATAGACGGATTTCGATCCAGCAATAACACCACCGGGCGTTCGCGCTCTTCCTGGAACACCTTGGTGTGCGCACGGCCGGTGCGGGCGGTTACACGCCAATCCATATTGCGGATATCGTCGCCGGGCAGATAATGGCGCGATTCCAGATAATCGACACCCCGACCGCGAAAACGCGACTGGTGCTGCCCTGCCAAAGCTGCCCGTGCGCGAAACTGACGCCGGGTGGGCAACTTATTGGCGCGCGCTTGCCAGCGCACTAAATCGGCAATGGTGACTTGAACGGGGCTGGCACCTAAACCAGCGGTTCGTGAAGCGTTTTGTTTCGCCATAACGAACAACCCGCTTAAGGTGCGGGCACCACGCTGAGCAAACGCTCAACCAGTTGCGGCATGGTGATACCTTCGGCCTCGGCTTCATAAGAAGGCAAGATACGGTGGCGCAACACATCGAGGGCAATGGTTTGCACTTCGGCTGGGCTAACAAAGTCTTGGCCCTGCAACCACGCCAAGGCACGGGCACAGCGGTCCAAAGCAATGGTGCCACGCGGGCTCGCACCGTATTGAATCCACTGACTGAGTTGCTCGTCGTACTGTGATGGATCGCGGCTGGCTTGAATCAATTCAATCAAATAACGCTCCACCTCAGGGGCCATATAGATATCAAGCACTTCTTCCTGAGCTTGGAAAATATGCTCCTGAGTGATTTGCTCGCGTTCTTCCTTGGGACCTTGCGCTTCACCACTGGCGCGGGCTTGGCGGCGGGCCAGAGCTAGAATTTCGGCTTCGGCAGAAACATCGGGATAACCGATATTGATGTGCATTAAGAAACGGTCGAGCTGCGCTTCGGGCAATGGGTAAGTACCTTCCTGCTCGATGGGGTTTTGCGTGGCCATCACCAAAAACATGCGTGGCAGTGGGTAAGTAACCCGCCCCACCGTCACTTGGCGTTCGCCCATGGCTTCCAACAAGGCCGATTGCACCTTGGCCGGTGCGCGGTTGACCTCGTCGGCCAGAATTAAATTATGAAACACCGGACCGTGCTGAAACTCGAACTTCGCCTCTTGAGGTCGGTAGATCTCGGTGCCGGTGAGGTCGGCAGGCAATAAATCGGGCGTGAACTGAATACGATGAAAATCGCCTTGAAGATGATCAGCCAAGGCTTTAATCGCTGTGGTTTTCGCTAAACCAGGAGCGCCTTCGACCAACAAGTGGCCATCGGCCAACAGCGCAATTAAGAGCCGGTCGATCAACATTTGCTGACCGATAATACGCTGCCCCACCGCAGCACGCAGGGTCATGAAGGCTTGCTGTGCTGAGCTTTTGGGCTCGTCGTTAGTTACCACTTGATCATTCATCGTTGGATTCGTTCTATTCTTGGTTGATGGGTTAATTGGTAGCGACCAAACCGTATGGGCTCAGACGCAAAAACGGCGCTGTGGTTCCGATTAATAGCGATGCACACGGCCGCACAATGGTCGCAGCGAAGCGACTGCTTAGTTCAACAAGGCCAGTTTTACGCCGATACCCGCCATCAAAGCGCCAGCTAAACGGCCCAGTACTTTTTTAAAGCGAAAATACACTGCACGCGCCTGGCGGGTTGATAAAGCCAAAACCACCACCGAGTACCACAAGATATCCACTAAAAAAGTGATAACCGCCATCAGGCTATAGCTGTAGGCGGGTAATTCACGCGGCATAAAAGCGGCAAAAATACCGGCTAATACGATGGCAGTTTTAGGGTTGCTTAGTTGGGTCAGCAGACCGCGCCAATACGCTTTATACAAACCACCACGGCTAAGCTCGGTCTCGGTGTTGCTCACCTGCTGCCCTGCGCTTTGCCAAAAGCGATACGCCAAGTAGCACAAATAACCACCACCCAAAAGCTTCAAAACCCAATACAAGGTTGGAATGGTTTCCAGCACCACATACAGGCCCAAAAACGACAACAGCGCAAATACCGTGGCACCACAACCCATACCCAACGTCACGGCAAAGCCATGCCAGCGCGATTGTTCCACCGAGGTTTGGGCCACCAGCAAAAAGCTCGGCCCCGGACTCATCGCCCCCAGCAACAAAGCCACGGCGATGGGAATCATAAACTGATATTGCTGCATGCTCCATTCACTCCATTGCAAGCTTCATCGGTTCAACACTAAGCGCAGCGGAAATTCCAGGCGCGATTTTATCAGACCCTTTATCAGACCCCACAAACTTCGCCGTAATCTGCATGCAAACAACAAACCAAGAAACAGCACCGCAACAGTACGGTTGTATAGAAAACGAAACTCAATTTTAGTAATAGAAAAAGTAATCTCCGTAAAAAGCGCGCAGTGAACAATCTTAAAGCAAAAAAAAGCCCGCCAAAGCGGGCTTAAAGACTCGGTCTCGTTTTTCACCACTGGGAGTTAGTGCGACCGAGTACCGTTTTTTGTGGATATGGTTTAAGAGTTCGCCACCACGGGGGTAGGCAAACGCTTATAACGCCAGCGGCGAGTGAGCTTCTCGAAGCCGCCCAGCACCACCACATTGCCCAGCAAAATCAACCCCACACCCATTAATAAAGTGGGGGTAATGCTGAGGTCTTCGAAGATATACGACAAAGTAAAGGCCACCACAGGAAACATCACCACCACATATCCCGCCTTATGGGCACCAATGCGACCCAGTAATTTCAGATACACCGTAAAGGCCACCACAGTGCCAAAAATGGCCAGATACACCAGCGCCAACCAATACTGTGGCGAGGGATCTAGAGCAAATTCATGCCCACGCCCCAATGCCACAGCGGTGGTAATTAAAGTGCCGTACAACATGCCCCAAGCGTTGGCTTGCAGCACCGGTAACTGCTGGCGCTGCGCCCGTTGGGAAACCATATTGCCGAACGAAGCCATGGCCGCGGCACCCAAGCAAAAACTCATGCCAATAATGGTGGAATCGCTCCACGACACTTCACGAATCTCGGGCCAAAACAAGATAATGATGCCCACCATGCCTAAGGCTGCGCCCACATAGACCCGAGGCTCAATTTGGGTTTTAAAGAAGATGCGACTATTGATCACATTCATCCACATCATGGTGGAGAAAGTGACTGCATTTAATGCCGAACTAATATACTGCTGGGCGCTATAGGTACCGATGTAATTAAAGCTGAATAAAAATACGCCCAACAAAAAGAACACTCCGTGGGCACGCCACGAAAAACGTAAACTCAAGCCCCGCCAAGAACACCAGGCAAATAAAATAATCACCGCCAAACTGTAGCGATAAATCACCGAAATCTCGGGCGCTACCGTCCCCAATTGCAAGTTAATGGCAATCCAAGTGGAACCCCAGGTTAAAACCGCCACCACGTACAACATCACATTACCCATGGCCTGCATGCTCCCCAATTTTCAGCGCGTATCGAAGCTGGTCAAGATCCGCCTGTGCGCAGACCGTTGACCGTGTCTTTCCCATCAGATGTCGCGTTTGTTAGCAATCACAACATCTGAGCGCTTGACTATAGACCTTCATCTGCATATAAAACAGATACAGTTTTTTGAAAACGGAACCTACACAGATGAACAGTGATGATCGCAACCCAATCGCCTCGGGAGAAGCCACCGAAATGGGTAGCCACGCCGTACCCAAAGATGCGGCACGTTTCGATCATCAGTCTCATTATTTGTATCAGCGAGTGGTGGATTTAATTCGTAATCAGATCATCGACGACACGCTCAATACCGGCGACCGCCTGCCCTCTTTACGCAGTATGAGTGTGCAAATGCAGGTAAGTATTCCCACCGTGCGGCAGGCTTATTTAGAGCTGGAGCGCCAAGGCTTTATTCAGGCCAAAGCAAAATCGGGTTATTTCGTACAAATGCCTGCCCGCCGTCAAATTGTGAGCAAAGGGCGCAGCCAGCGGCGCCAGCCTTGTAAGGTGCGTTGCCGCCAATTGCTCGACAAGGTTTACGATGCAGTGCACCAACCCGGTGTGGTGCCCTTGGGTATCGCCATTCCTTGCATGGCACAACCGGCCACCAAAACCTTGCATCGCACCATGAAGCGGGTGATGACCCGCACTCAGGAACAAATCTTGAGTTACGCCCCCACCGCAGGCGATGCCAGCTTGCGCAGCCAAATTGCCTTTCGCTATCAGCAGCAGTTTGAGCAGGTTCATGGCGATCAAGTCATCATCACCAATGGCGCCCAAGAAGCCACCGCCATCGCTTTGCAGTGTTGCGCCAAACCCGGCGATATCATTGCCGTGGAATCGCCCAGCTACCACGGCCATATGGAAATTATCGAAAGCTTGGGGATGCTGGTGTTGGAAATCGAAACCGACCCGGTTACCGGGGTTTCTATTCAATCTTTAGAACAGGCCTTTGCACGTCACGACATCAAAGCCTGTTTATTTTCATCGGCCATGAACAACCCCTTGGGCAGCCTCACCCGCGACGACGATCGTGCCGCCTTAGTGCGTTTACTAGAAACCCATCAGGTGCCACTCATTGAAGACGATGTGTATGGCGAGTTGATTTACAACGGCCGCCGCCCACCGCTGGCCAGGCGTTATGCGCAAAGCGATCTGGTTATGACCTGTTCGTCGTTCGCCAAGACTTTAGCGCCGGGTTACCGTATCGGTTGGTTACTGGCTGGCCGCCACCACGAGCGCGCCTGCCAAATAAAACGGGCTTTGTCGTGTTCTTCCGGCTTACTACAGCAACTCACCTTGAGCGAGTTTTTGGCCAGCGGCGAATACGACCGCCATCTCAAGCGGCTCATGCCCGTATTAAAGAACAACGCCCAACGCATGCGGGCGGCCATCGAAGATCATTTTCCCCACAGCACACGGGTATCCCAACCCCAGGGCGGCTCGGTCTTGTGGTTGGAGTTAGAGCGCCATTTCGACTCACGCCGCTTTTTCGACGATGCCCTAGAGCAAGGCATCAGCCTTATGCCCGGCGCCATTTTTGCCGCAGCCGATCGCTTTAATAATTACCTCAGGCTCAGCTACGGCCACCCCTGGAGCGACGCCATGGAAGATGCTATTCAACGCCTGGGGCAATTAGCCCACCTTGCTTTGGAACAACATCCCAAATAGCCATCAACAGTGTCATGTTTCCAGCACCGCTATAATGCCGATACCCAATGTAAATCAAACAGATGAGTTTGATACCGCGCTGCTATTTCGGCCTTTGGATCAATCCAAGCACAAACTGGCATTTTATGTATAAATAGGGTGTAATCAGCCCCCCATCTCGCGAACCCCCAAGATCATGTTGCAACCGCTTATCGCCAATGTGCGTGGTGCCATCACCCTGATTCTGATGACCTTAAACGTGGTGTTTTGGTATCTCCCCATCATGGTGCTGACCCTGTTCAAAATTGTGCTGCCCATCACGCCTGTGCGCGATCTCCTAACGCGTCTACTCACACTTTGTGCCGAGTGCTGGATCTACTGCAATAAGGCGATTTTTGCTTTGATGCTGAATGTGCAATGGCATGTATCAGGTGTGGGTAAGTTAGAGCGGAAAGACTGGTATCTGGTCATTTCCAATCATCGCTCTTGGATCGATATCTTGGCTTTACAGCAGGTGCTAACAGGCAAAATTCCCTTTTTGAAATTCTTTATTAAGCAATCGCTCATTTGGATGCCGTTTTTGGGCCAAGCTTGGTGGGCCTTAGATATGCCGTTTATGAAACGCTATACCCGCCAAGAGATCGAACGCAATCCCGAGCTTCAAGGCAAAGATTTAGAAACCACGCGCAAGGCCTGCCAGCACTTCAGTCGTATGCCCACTACGGTTTTTAACTTTGTAGAAGGCACCCGCTTTACCGCCGCTAAGCACAGCAAAACCCAATCGCCATTCGCGCATCTATTACTGCCCAAAGCGGGCGGTATCGCTTTCACCATGGGCAGCATGAATAACATTCTGCGCCGCTTGCTGGATGTCACCATTGTGTACCCAGAACGCAGCTTAAGCTTGTGGGATTTTTGCTGTGGCAGAGTGCATCAAGTGATTGTAGATGTGCGTGAACGCGAACTGGAAAGCTGGATGGGCGAAGGCGACTACAGCCAAGACCAAGAATACCGCCAGCGTGTCCAAGAATGGTTACGCCAACTGTGGTTAGAAAAAGATCAACGCATTAAAGAACTACAAGCCCAACACGCCAAAGCTTAAGGCATTGCCACTTGTAAATCATCGTCCAATGAGTATTGCCGCCAATATGACTTATAGATACTTGGCGGCATGAGGTTCTGCGGGTTGCCTCACTAGAAAGAACATTGACTAGGAAGAGCAGCCCGCGTTTTACCTGCCATATTAAAAATTAAACCTTAAACGTTTTTAAGTATTCACCTACGCCGCACTTTCGCTCATTTGCGCATCACTAAAGTTCTCGGTATACCAACTAATGGTCTTTTGCAGCACATCATGGTGACGACGTTCGATCAGCTGATTTTCTTCAGCGCGTGCATTTGGGTCGTAGTCTAAATGGGGCGCTTTGGCATGGTGCTGTAAGTTCACTTTAAAGCGCTGCCCATTAAAGTAAGCGGCGGGTAAATCCAAACCTAAAAACGCATTCACTTGCTCGCACACCGCTTGGGGCTGTTGCAATAAAGCATCGGCTTTTAATAATAAGAAGCGTTCGGGCCAACGGGCTTTGGCGGCATGCATTTGCTCTTGTTGTACATGCCACATCACAGCGGCAGCTTGCACATCGGTGAAATCAGCAAAAGCCAATGCACCACGCAGACTTTGTACATGGTGCAGCGAATCACTGGGCACCAAAGGATTGTTATGCAGCACTTGCGCCAAGCCCACCATTTTGGCCCGGGTTTCAGGATTTTTCTTCAACACCGAGATCAAAAAATCTTCCAAGGAATTACTCAGGAAAACGGCTTTGGAGTCCGTCCGCTGAGTCATTAGCTCGGGGATTAAAACATTGCATAAATTACTGGGCTTAATCACCACACGTTCTTGCGGATGATAACGCTTGGCCAGTAAATCCAAAGCGCAGTCTAGTAACTCATTCCAGTGCTGATAATTAATCCCTTTACCGATATGCCCGCTACGACGCACATCGGCTAAACACCGCAACAACCACGGCTCACGTAAAGCCAAACTATGGCCTGGGGCTTGTAATAAACGGCTAAGCCAGGTGGAACAGCAAAAAGCGGTATGGAACAAATAATGCAGCGTGCCATAGGGCTGTGGTTGCTCGGAGGTTGCCTGGCCCCCAAGCGCTGGCTGGGCCTGTTGTTGGCGTTGCTGCAACCACGCGCTTTTGAGCGTGTCGAATGGCACATTCACCAGCTGTTTATTAGGCGCATAAATACGTTTATCTAAAAACGCCGAGATTTCATAACTGGCTCGATTCACGGCCAAAAACTGGAGTTGATCCACGCTCATGCCTTGAGGTGTACCACGCCAGGTCAGCCCAAAGCTATGGTAATCCGGATGCTGTAAATACGCTTGAATCAGCTGCTCGTTATGATGTTGTGATTGATTCTGCATTGCTGGTGATCTTGCTTTAAGGTGTTGAAATTCAACACCTAGGCTCATGGCCTTCAATAAGGGAATGCAGATCATTCAAGGATTTGGAGGTTTCAACATGTGCCATTAGGCATAGCGTAAGACTAATAGAAATAAAAACGGCATTGATTAAAGCAAATCACTAATAAACGCCGCTTTTGAGACGATTCATCTCAAATATTTTTCATACTCAATAGCAAGCCCATCAAAAAAATACGGCATCATGAGTTCTGCACGACTTTAAACACGGCAGTTATCGCAGGTGAGCTTGAGTATTCATGCAGATGAAAGCTATTAGAGAAGTAAGCATTAAAGGAAAGAGAAAAAGAAAGAGAGAAATAAAGAAGGGCTAAAAGCAAAACGATGCATTAATGAAGAAACATAGGCTGGTCAAAAAGGAAAACTGGGGCAATTGAAAAGCTTAAGCGACTCGTTGGTGGTTGGCGGTAGAAACAACAGCGTGTGGTACTAAGCCCAGTTGTTTCCACCGCACCCAAGCCATGGCGGGAGAAGGTCCGCGATCGATACGGCGGCGCGTTTGTTGATTCAGCATATTGATTACTCCGTATTGACTTTACCGCGCATCGATTTCAGTTCGCTGCGACGGTGTTTTTGCTTGAGACGTCGTTGTTTGGCCGCACGGCTCGGTTTGGTCGCTACCCTGGCTTTTTGGGTCACCAATCCCGCCCGTATCCATTCTGCCAAACGTTCTAAGGCATCATCACGGTTTTTATCTTGGGTGCGAAAGCGTTGCGCTTTAATGATCAACACGCCATCTTTCGTCAGCCGCCGATCGGATTGGTTCAGCAAGCGCGCCTTGTGCCACTCGGGTAAGGAGGAAGCACGAATATCGAAGCGCAAATGAATGGCCGACGACACCTTATTCACATTTTGACCACCAGCGCCCTGGGCACGCATGGCCTCTAATTGAATTTCCTGCATGGGCAGCGAAATCCGTTGATTAATGATGAGTTCGTTCATGATCTCCAAGTCACTCTCAGGTATTCCAATAACACCTGACCTGCAGGCGACGCAGCGCCACAGCGACTGATGCTTTTTGGCAAGGGATCAACTCGCCCTGCATCGCCCACACACCAGACGCGGCTCATAGTATAAGGGGCGAGCCGATCAGAGGCGATCTTAGCGCTACCAATAACGCTCACGAAAAGCAGCTTAAAGCGCCACTAATTAAGGAAATACCCATACATTTCCAGCAACAAAAGCGGAACGATTATTCTGGTTTCAGGCTGGTATTTCACGCGCTCAATAGGGATAATGGCGCCACATTCCGGCAGATCACCGAAACTGTGGTACCGGTAGAGTTAGATTTCCCGGAATTTTTGAACATCTCGCAGCAGATCGCTGCATGTTCATGGCGAAGTTAAGCGTCTGCACCTTTGGTCGTGTGGCCTTAAGGTGCGCAATATGACAATGTGTGGTCGCTAAAGTAAAATTTTTGTAACTTTAGGACTATACGATAAGGTAATCTTATGGCTGCTGATGTTATATCATTAGAACATAGCAAAACATCTCAGCTCACTCAGATTCCAACTTTTTCCACGTTATCTGTCCTGCATACGCGGCGCACAGATAAAATACTCACCCCAGCAAGCGATTAAACACGGAGCCGAATCTTGGACGGCAGTTACCTGATTATCGTCTACCTCCTGCTCGGATTGGCTGTGCTCGACCTTATGGTGGGCGTTAGCAACGATGCGGTTAACTTTTTAAACTCAGCCTTTGGCTCCAAAGTCGCCACCCGGCGGACGATTCTGATCATCGCCTCCTTAGGTATTTTGGTGGGCGCACTCTTTTCCTCGGGTTTAATGGAGGTGGCCAGAAAGGGCATTTTCCATCCCGAAATGTTCACATTCGCCGATATTGTCGTCATTTTCGTGGCGGTAATGCTGGCCGATGTGCTCTTGCTCGATACCTTCAATACCTTTGGCATGCCCACCTCCACCACGGTTTCTATCGTGTTCGAACTGTTGGGTGCAGCCGTGGCGGTGGCGGTATTTACCGTTATTTCCCAAGACGGCAGCCTGCAACAGGTGGGGCAATACATTAATGGTGACCGCGCCATACTCATTATTAGTGGCATTGTGCTCTCGGTGGGCGTGGCCTTTACCGTGGGCGCTGCGGTGCAGTTTTTATCGCGCCTGGTCTTTACCTTCCAAGGTGGCCGTGAGCACGGTTTAACTACCTTAATTTGGAGCGCGCTCGCCGTCACCGTGATGTTCTTCTTCATCATGCTGAAAGGTTTAAAAGGCGTCACTTTCCTCGATAAGAGCACGGTGAAAGCCTTAACCAGTAACCCGTGGCCTGCGGCCATGTCGGTGTTTGCCGGATGTATTGTGCTGGGGGGCATTTTGCAATACAAATTCCGTGTGAACCTACTGAAAATTGTTGTTCTTGCGGGTACGTTCTCTTTAGCTTTGGCCTTTGCCAGCAACGACTTAGTGAACTTTGTTGGCGTTCCTTTGGCGGGTTTAACCTCATACGAAAGCTGGTCGGTGAGTGGCGTTGCCGCCAACGATTTCAGCATGGATGCCTTGGCTCAGCCGGTGCAAGGGCAGTCGGGCCTATTGGTCATCGCCGGTATTGTGATGGTCATTACACTATGGCTTTCGGAAAAAGCCCGCTCGGTTACCGAAACGGAAATCGGCTTAAGCCGCCAAGACGAAGGCAACGAGCGTTTTGAGCCGCATACCTTATCGCGAGTGGTTGTGCACGGTTTCTTGAAACTAAGCAACGCCATTTTGTGGTTGTTCCCGCGCCGCACCGCCTTGTGGGTTGAACAGCGCTATGCGCGCCCAGACGCACCACTTAGCCCGCAAGCGCCCGACGCTGCGGCTTTTGACTTGGTTCGCGCTTCGATCAATTTAACCGTGGCCAGCATTTTGATTGCTATTGCCACCACCATGAAGCTGCCGCTATCCACCACCTATGTCACCTTTATGGTGGCCATGGGCACCTCACTGGCCGATCGTTCTTGGGGCCGCGATAGCGCGGTATACCGGGTGGCCGGTGTGATTAACGTGATTGGCGGTTGGTTTGCCACTGCGGCTTTAGCCTTTACCGTGGCAGCCATTTACGCCTTGTTGATCAAAGTGTTTGGTGGTTTTGCCATCGTCTTGTTGGTGGTTGTGGCTGCTTTGGCCTTGATTCATACCCATCGTCTACATAAGTCTCGTAGCAGCAAGAAAATCATTTCGGCTGAAGTGGATTTATGGAATGTTCAAGCCACCATCGAGCAAGTCCACACCGTGGTGAAATCGGCGGTGGACGGCCTGATTCGCAACGATAGCGCCAGCTTTAGCGAAACCAAGCAACAAACCAAAAAGCTGTGGGCCCACTTACAAGAAGTGGAAGTACAGCTGGTGAATCATCTGCGCAAGCCCGGCGGCTCAGGTTTGAATGGCACACGCAGGCGCTTGGATTTATTCACGGTTGAGCAAGATCTGTATCAGTCGGCGCATTTGATCGGTAAATCCTGCAAAGACTATGTGCGTAATGCCCACACGCCTTTGCATGAACATCAGCATCAAAAGCTGAACGAGTTGATCAACCGCTTCACCGATTTCGTCCGCTACTGCTTAGCCAGCAGCGGCGATGCACGCGATTTCGAGACCGGTCGCTTCAGCGACGAGCTGGAAACCGCATTGCGTGATCAAGTCGATGGTTTACGCGCAGGTCATTACTCCAAGCGGAATACGCGCCTACTGCTGGGCTTGTACTTGGAATTACAAGACGTTGTTCGCTCGCTGGAAAAAATGCAGTCCATGCGCACCCAAATCCAGGCGCGTAAAGACAGCCTTTCGGCCAGCCAAGGCGATAGCGGCCAAACACCAGAATCTAAAGCCAAGGCCAGTAATCTTGATCGTCAAACAAGCGAAACCGCTGCTGACGACGAGAACCAGAGCCATCGAGAGAATCCGGGTACTCAAGATCCTAAGACGATCTAGACCAGACCAGTATCGATAAGCAACACAAAAAAACGGGCCCAAGGCCCGTTTTTTTGTTGCTGGATATTTCCACCAAGTTAGCAGCGTGAATGTGCTACCCGCAGCTAGTCGCCCTTGGCTTTTGTGGCTGGCTCATGAATCACCTCAACACTTTCCAGCTCCAACGCAGCGCCCGCTCCTGCTTCCTCGCTTAAAGCATGGGCCCAATTGACACGGCAACGGGGCAAATCCCGCTGTAAAGCCTCGGCAATAGCACGACGGCCCAGGGTGATCATTTCTTCGCCGCGATGAAATTCGTGGATCATGCAGGCATCTTTAGGAATATCCACCACCACATCCGGAGCAAAAACACCCATTTGCTGGCGTGTTAACACCGCTTGCATGGTTTCTAGCGAGCGCATCACCACCGCCATTAAGCCCGGGCTGCTTTCCGTGGGTGTGCGCTCCATCGAAAAGGTATCCAAATAATCACGGATTTTCATGAGAATACCGCCACTTTCCTCAGCGGATTCACTCTCTGCAGGCGGCGGTTGGCTGGCTTGGGGAGGATGCAAAGGCTCGGTTTCAGGCCCGTTAAGATTCACCACCACGGTGAGATCCGTTAGGGTTCGTAAGGTGGGTGCCACCGGCACCGGGTTGATCAAACCGCCATCGACTAAAGTGCGGCCACGGTAACGATGAGGCGTGAATAAACCGGGAATAGCAATGGAGGCGCGAATGGCATCGTACACCGGGCCATCGCTCAACCACACCTCGCGCCCTTGGTCGATATCTACGGTTACGGCAGTGAAGTGCAGCGGCAGATCTTCAATATTGGCATCACCCGCCAGCTCGCGCAGCTTACCCATAATGCGATGGCCACGAATAAAACCGCCACCCGAGAAGGTCCAATCCACCAGACTAAACACATCACTTTGGCTTAATCCCGCCACCCAATCACGGTAGGTAGAAAGCTCGCCCATGGCATACATAGCGCCCACCAGCGCGCCCATGGAGCTGCCAGCAATAGCTTTAATCTCGTAGCCCTGCTCTAACAGGTATTCAATGACACCAATATGAGCCAAGCCGCGGGCACCGCCAGAGCCCAAAACCAGCGCTACAGCGGGCTTTTTCGCAACGGTTTGGGGAACCTCGACTGATGGCTCGCGCGCGGCAGTAGCGTTCTCTTGGCTGTTTTGATCTTGTGGATCATCGCGCTGGTTTTTAGCATCAGAATCAGACGTCGGCATTGTTTAGCATCCCCTTCAACTTCATCTGCATGACTTTGATCATAACGCAGAATTTCTAGCGCCATACTGAATACAATCATGGAATACATCGCTGGTGTTAAACATTCTTCAGACCCGCGGCGGCTGGCAATACATTTTGGCAATTAGCTGGATGGCTTAAGTACATCTTTGACCTCTAGCTAAGAACTCACTATCTTGTGGTGGCCCCCTGTTGGGCATTTTTCATTAATCTTCTCCCGCTAAGAGGAGCGCTGCATGCTGCTTGCCACTTTGATCGTGTACCTCATCGTCTTGTTAGCCATCGGTTTATGGGCACAGCAACGTACCAGCGATACCTCCGATTTTCACTTAGCGGGGCGCAAGCTGGGGCCATGGGTGGCCGCATTAAGCGCTTCGACCAGTTCCTCCTCAGCCTGGAGCCTGCTGGGCGTGAGTGGCGCGGCCTATGCCTGGGGTTTACAAGCTTTTTGGCTGGCACCTGCGGTGATTTCTGGTTTTGTCATCAATTGGTATTTCATTGCACCCAAAATGCACGCACAAAGCCACCAAAATGGCGCGCTCACGCTGGTGGAATTTCTAGCCAAAGACCAAGCCCCCGCCGATAGCCAACAACAGCAACGGCGGCTGCGCCAATTAGGCGCACTGATCATTTTGTTTTGCTTTACCTTTTACGTTGCCGCCCAGTTTCAGGCGGCAGGCACCGCCATCAGTAGTGCATTGGATATCAGCTTAAGCACCGCCGTTTGGGTGGGTGCCGTGGTGGTGGTTTGGTATGTATTGATGGGCGGCTTTTGGGCGGCCAGCGTCACCGATGCGGTGCAAGGCGGATTGATGGCTTTAGTGGCGGTAGTATTGCCCATCTTTGCCTTGGTTCATGTGGGTGGCCCGGCTGCTTTGTGGCAACAGTTGCAGGCCATCGATCAGGCCGCTGTCGATCAAAACTTATTGCAGTGGGTTCAACAACCCAATGCTCTGTTGGGCTTTATCTTTGTTGCCGGTTTATTTGGTATCGGCTTAGGTTATCCCGGTCAGCCCCATGTGGTGAATCGCTTCATGGCCATGGAAGACGCTAAAGATATTCGCCACGCCCGCCGTATCGCATTGCTATGGGCGGTCATGATCTACACCGGCATGATTGCATTGGGCTGGTGTGGGCGGGTGATTTTGCCCGAACTGGTGGACCGCGAAAGCGTGTTACTGGAGCTGAGCCAGCAATTATTACCTGCCGTGTTGGGCGGTATTATCAGCGGTGGGGTTTTAGCGGCCATTATGTCTACCGCCGACAGCCAATTACTAGTGGCCGGCTCTGCGGTAAGTCACGATTTTCAACAGCGCCAACATTCGGTCAAACAAGACCGTATCGTCGTGTTGATCTTGGGCTTAGTCGCCGTTTTCGTGGCGCTGTACATTCCCAGCAGCCTGTTTCAACGGGTACTTTTTGCCTGGCAAGCCTTGGGCAATGCTTTTGGCCCTCTGCTCATCGTACTGTTGTGGCGCGGCCCCGTTGCCGCTAATTTCCGTTTAGCTGCCATGTTAGTTGGCTTCAGCTTAACGGTGGCCATCAGCTTTACACCCAACACACCAGGCGATGCCTTAGAGCGGCTACTGCCCTTTGTCTTAAGCTTAGCTATTGCCTTTTTCGGAGCCAGAAATACAAAACCCGCCTAATGGCGGGTTTTGCTTGGGTGTGCGTCGCACTATCGGGGTGTGAGAACAGAGCCCGCGGCGGTAACTTCCTCGCCTTATTGTGGGAAGAAGGAAACCGTTTCTTAGTTACACTTGTGCTTTATTATTCATATCTTGATTAATTAGTCAACAATCAACAAAACCAGGTTCTGGCCCCAGCAATGCTGCCGTTGGCGCTTGTTGTTTCT
>JAKSCJ010000184.1 GCA_022360675.1 Lysobacterales bacterium | reverse complement strand
GCTCTTGGGCTTGCTGGCGCCGTTGCTGTTGTTGCTCTTGGGCCTGTTGAATCTGCTGTTGGCCTTGCTCGATCTTGGCGGCAATTTCCGTTTCGGCAGCGTTAAAACGGGCACGCTGTTTGTTCAACTTGAGCCAATTTTGCTGCCAGCGCTTCCAAGCGCCCATGCGTAGCTGTTGCTGTTGTTGGGCTTTAAGCAGGTTTTCAAGTGCACCGTGTAGCTCATTAAACACGGGCCGTGGAGTGGTGGGTGCTGGCTTGGTTTCCTCGGCAGCGGCTTCATCGGTAGTGCTGGCCGTTGTTTCTGTAACCGTTGGTGCTGGCGGTTCGGGAATGGGTTCTGGTGTGGGCTCAGGTTCGGCCTGTGGGCCTTCCAAAGCCTTGCGCAGAATCGCCATGGTGCTGTTGAAGCGAGTGCTCAGCGTTTGTTGCTGGGCGTCGTCGTTCGTAAATTCCAAGGCCGTCCAGGCTTGTTCTAACTCGCCGATTTGTGTGCTAAGTGCTTGCACGCCTTGGCCACGGGCTAGCAACTGAGCTTGCTGGCACAGGCGCTCGGCTTTTTCTAACTGGGGTTGGCTGGCCCCGCTGATTTCGGCTAAGCGTTCTTGCACTTGGTGGTAGAGCTTTTTATCGACTTTACGCAAGCGCTCGGCCACTTGTTTTAAGGTGGATTCCTGCTCGATTCGTGAAACCGCAAAAGCGCGTAATTCAGCATTTTTTTCTTGGTAGGCGCGTTGGCCTAAAAAGCCCTGGCGCTGACAGCGCTCTAGCGCATAGCGGCGCATGCTGATTTCACTGGCTTCTACCGCAAGGCGTTCCAGTAAGTTGCTGTCGTTCCAATGCTTTAATAATTCTTGGGCGTGGTTGTCGTCGGCTGGGGCTGCCAGCACCAACGGCAGCAGCTTTTGGCGTGCGCTGTGGCGTAGTTGTTCGTCGCTTTCGTTCAGGGCAATGGGAAGCAAGCTCTCGAATCGGCTCAGGCGAGCGAAGGCAGCCTTGCGTACGCGTATGTCTTGGTCGTTACGCGCAATATCGGGAAGTTGGCGACGTAATGCCTCATCGTTGAGTGAGGCCACGGCCATGGCGCGTACTTCAGGATCACGGTGTTGCCAGCGGGGCTTAAAGAGACGGTCACGTAGACTCATCGGGGTTCCATTCTGCCAAGAGTGATGTGCCGATTCCTGCGAATCGTGCGAGCTTATTCGTCGTCGCCCTGCGAAATGGGGCGGCGTTTGTTATCGATTAGCGGGCTGGGTGCAGACAAACATTACTGTTGGGTGAACGTTTGCTCAAACACGGGGCTTTACCCGCTAACCGCAGTTTTATAACACAATGCAGTCCAAATCAGAGGCAATATGCACGCTGCCTGAATAATTTTTTTGTACCCACGCCACATTTTCTGCCTGCTCACGCAAGCTGCGTTGCATCCAATGGCTTAACACGAGTTCGTCAGCCTCGGCCTCGGCCGCCAACTGCCCCCAAGATTCCGGAGTACGATGCAGGCGTTTAGCGATGTTACCCGCGTCTTGGGGAATTGCGATATGTGCCACCAGTACATCGGCACCTCGACTAAAGCTTGCCATGGCTGGGTTAAAGCGGCTTTGATCGCCCGAAAACACAATCGTGCGCCCATCGACTTCCAGACGATAGGCCAGGGCAGGGACGATACCGTGATGCACGCCTAAGGCGCTGAGCTTAATGGGGCCTGGCACTTCTAAAGCGCTTTGCTGGCCTTCGCTGGCGTCCACCGTTAATGCGCTTAATTCGAAAAGGCCGTCGCTGCCGTCTAACAGACCTGCTAAATACCGAAACGCACCGCGTCCGGGGGCGAATAAGCTGTTGAGATATTCGGGGAGCGCGGGAAATTGGCCTGGTTTGGTCGCGCTAAGGTTTGGGCTGCCGCTGGGGCCTAGGAGTGTGAGTGGCCGCTCGCGCTGACTGAAATAGGCTGATTTCATCAAGGCGGGAATACCGGCACTGTGATCGGTATGAAAATGACTGAGTGCGATGAATTCCAACTCGGCTAAATCGGCACCGGCCGCACCAAAGCGGGCGAAGGCACCACCGCCAAAGTCGATTAAAGCCACCGACTTCCCGCGGTGCCAAATGACATAAGCGCTGCTGGCTCGTTCATCGTCGGCAATGGGCCCGCCGGAGCCTAAAATTTGCAGTGCCAGCTCGTGCTGGCGGCATTGTTGTGCGGGTAGTTCTGGGCTCAGCAAATCGTTGTTGTGTGCTTCCTGATGTGCTTGCCCTGGTGCGGATTCAGTAAGCGTTTGAGCTGACGGTTCCGGCTTTTGGCAAGCGCTGAGTAACAACAAGATGAGCGTTAAGTTAAATGCGATGCCAAGGCGTCCTTTCCAAAATGTCATCACTTATGCTGCCTGATTAGCGGTCAAAAAGTAGTCGCTTAATAGCTGGATCTGCTCTTGGGCCGTTTCCACCCGCACTAAGCGATTTCTTAGCTCGATGGCTTCAGGCCGGGTTTCCAGGTACCAGCTCAAATGCTTACGTGCCACCCGCACGCCTTGATCGAGGCCGTAAAAATCGTGCACGGCTTGTAAATGTTCCAACATCATCTGACCCACGATAGCAATGCTGGGGGGCGGTGGTAGGGCTTGGCCATGAAGCGCGGCTTTGAGATCGCTGAATATCCACGGATTACCCTGGGCGGCGCGACCAAGCATGATGGCGTCGCCCTGAGTATATTCCAGCACGCGCAGCGCTTGTTCGGCATTGAGGATATCGCCATTGGCCATGATGGGAATATCCACCGCTTGCTTGATGGCGCGAATGGTGTCGTATTCAGCCCGGCCTTGGAATTTACAGGCCCGTGTGCGGCCATGAACAGCCAATGCTTGGATGCCTGCCTCAGCGGCGATTTCGGCAATGCGTACGCCATTGCGATGATCGGGATCGGTGCCGGTGCGGATTTTTAAGGTAACAGGAACCTCAACCGCCGCCACGGTGGCTGTAAGGATATCGGCAACCAGTGATTCGTCGGCCAATAAGGCCGAGCCTGCGGCTTTGCGGCAGACTTTCTTCGCCGGGCAGCCCATATTGATATCAATAATTTGTGCGCCTTCGGCCACATTTTCGCGTGCGGCCTGGGCCATGTTCTCAGGATCGCTGCCGACAATTTGTACGCTGATGGGCGCGGGCTCGCCGCGATGATCACGGCGCAGCAGGCTTTTGCGGGTTTTCTTCAAGCGTGGATTCGAGGCCACCATTTCTGACACCACATAGCCCGCACCCAAACGGCGACAAAGCTGCCGAAATGGGCGATCGGTAACCCCTGCCATGGGGGCAAGCACCGTGGGTGTGGAAAATGAGTAAGGACCTATTTTCACGCTGTTCTTAACACTTTAGCTTGGTTTACCACAATGCCTTAACGATGGACCAACCGGCAATGTAGGTGCCCAGCATCGAACCAAAGTTAGACATGAAAAATACCAGCAAGGTGCGCGCCACGCGGTTACGTGTCCAGCCCGACCACTCGGTGACATCTTCGCGCAGTTTCTCGAAGTCGGCCACTTCAGGGCGGCGTTTCCACACCTCAACTGCGGCGGTCACCATGCCCGCACCCACCGTGGGATTAAGCGAGGTTAGCGGCGCTGCAAAAATGGCGCTGAGTACCGTGAGCGGATGGCCGCGCGCGATCAATGCACCCAAACCTGCCAAGCCACCATTAATTAAGACCCAATTCACCACCAGCTGCCAACCCAGCTCTGGACTGCGACTAAAGCCAATACCAAAGCCGGTGAGTACTAAAATTAAGATGGCCCAGGGAATCAGCTTCGGCCAGCGGGCAGGCGGCGGGGTTTCACTGAGTTTGCGAACACTTTCTGCGGGATCATCTTGGGATTCTTGCAACGCTTTCACGGTACCGGCCAAGTGTCCTGCGCCAATCACCAACAGCACGCGGCGTCCTGGGTGGGCCTCGTTTTCTTGACGCAGGCGGGCGGCCATAAAGCGATCGCGCTCGGCAATTAAGCGCTCGTAAAGCGCGGGCGAACTGGTGGCGAATTCGCTAAATGCACTTTCCAACATGTCGCCTTGTTTGAGTTGCTCGATGTCTTCCGTGCTGATTTCTTCGCGGGTGAAGATGCTGGCGATTAAAGCATTCAGCAGTAAAAAGCGACGCCCTAAACTGAGGCCGCGATACACCCGACGTAAAGTGGTGCCCACTTCGCGATCTACCGCTTGCAGCATCAAGCCGTGTTGATCGGCCGATTTAATGGCTGCCTTCATCTCGGCACCGGGTTCGACACCCACTTGCTCGGCCAAACGCTGTTGATAGGCCGATAGCACCAGATTCGAGAACAGCACCCCGGCTTTACCCGAGCGAATCAACTCGAATAAATCCATTTTGCTCCAGGCATCAGGATTGGTCATAGAGTGCAGGCGGCTGTCGCACAGCTCAATGGCGATGGCGTCGAACTGCTTGCTTTCGGCTAAGCGGGTGACGGCCTCGGCGCTGGCGGCAGAAATATGTGCGGTGCCAAGCAAGGTGTAGTGCACACCATCGCGCTCTACGTGAACTAGAGGTTCGTCCAAACTTGCCGTTAATGACGCTAAATCGCTTGCACCCACGGCTGTTCCATCCGCTACCGTTTCGTCCACAACCCTTTCACCCGCCAGGGCTTCATCCCCTGTTGTTGCTGCAGAAGCCTCGGCGCATTCAGAAGAACTGGCTGCGGCAAGTGCTTCGGCGCTGGACCCAATTTCGGGGGAAGTTTCTGCGGGGGCATCGGTTTGGCTTTGATCAATTGGCTGCGGCATAACTGGGCCTTGCTTTTAGTCCTTGAACGGGGTTCGGAAGAATGCAAAGCTTTCCATCATACCTTGTGTCACGGGATTTCGCCCGTTTCTTAGCGTAAAGATGCCGCTATGAAGCGGCATCGTTTGTGTTGAATCGATAGATCGCCCAGGTTTCGGCCTGCTCTCGCTGGGTTTTGCCTGAATGGAGACTAGGCCAAAGGCGCAGGTAAATTCATGGCACAGCAGTGGATGCTGCCGTTACCCTGGACGATGGTTCGTGCGTTCAGGCTGATGAGTTCGTGGCCTGGTAACAACGGGCGCAAGATATCTAAAGCCCGATGGTCGGCGGCATCGCCATAGTTGGGTACAAGCACGGCCTGGTTGATGAATAAGAAGTTGGCATAGCTGGTGGCTAAAGTATCGCCATCTTCGTTCACATGGGTGCCAGATACAGCGGGCAATGCCACGAGTTGGTACGACTGACCAGCGCGTGTGCGCAAACCTTCTAATTGTTCACGCAGGTTTTGCGTCCACTCGGGGTCGCCTTGCTGGAACACGATGGTGTCGTTATTAACAAAGCGGGCGATGGTATCGATATGGCCGTCGGTGTCGTCGCCGGGCAGTGGGGGTATATCAATACCGAGGATACGTTCGGCCTCTAACAACTTGAGTATTTCTTGTTCCAAGGTGCCCCGGCTCATTTGTGGATAGCGCTGGCTGATGCAGTGCCAGTTCAGCAAGATTGCGCCTTGGCCGTCGCAATCGATAGCACCGCCTTCGAGTTCAAACAAATGTTGGCGAAACTGAAAGTTCTCGAAACAAGCCGTTCTCGATAAGGCCTGATTCACTCGATTGTCGAGACTGGCGTCGAATTTGCCACCCCAACCATTGAAGGTGAAATCTAATGCCAAGCGCTGGCCTGCGTTGACCAAACTAATGGGGCCGTAGTCGCGGCACCAAGTGTCGTTGTAGATGAGTTCGATGATGCGCAAGCGCGGACTTGCCGGCAGCTGGCCGCTGGCAGGTGGTGCGTCGGGATGAACCAGTAACACCACATCTTGATGCACCAAAATGGCTTCGATGAGTTGCACAAATTCTTGTTGTACCGCTGCTAATAGCGGTCCGTCCCAGTCAGTTTTGCGGCATGGCCATGCCAACAAAGTTGCCGACTGTTTCTCCCACTCGGCGGGCAAACGCCATTGATCGGCCACCATCATCATTTACTCTCCTGCGCTTTCGATGCCATGACATAGCGCCTAGCATCAAACCATGATGCGCGGCACTGCTGGAACCAGGAATCGTTGTGCTAATGGACTTCTATCCAGAAGAAATACCGGATGAGTCTGTGCTTTGGGTTGGGCTGAAACGAAACGTCGCGAAGCTTGCTATGCTGTGCCCGCTTGTTGACTAGCGGGTGGCCACGGTGGGCTGGCTTCGTCGTAAGTTTGCATGGTCGACCATTATTATAAGGCGAATCTAGAAAATGGCCTAGGTGGGCAGATCGACTCAGGCAATGCGGATGTTGTTATTGGCGCCAGCGGGGTGCTGGCGTTGTGGATCGATCGGGAGTGTAAAGGCATCATCACTAAGGTGCGTCGACTACCGCCCCTTCGTGCAGCACGCTGCTGATCACATGATCGTACTCAAAGTAAACACTGAAGCCATCGAAATCCCAACGCGTGATGGGTGGTTGACCCACGGCTGGAAACTGCTGCAGCGGTTCACCCCATTGGCTGCGCACCTCGGTCATAAGCTGTCCGGTGACCGGTAGGTTGCGATGATGAGCGCTTTGAACGCTCTCAATAAGCAGGGTGTCGGCCTGTGCCCAAGGCACCGAGAACAGGCTGATTAAAAATATGCAGCCGATCCTTTGGCAGCTCTTGGCAAAGATGGATTGTTTGGCCATGACTCTCTTCCTTCGCTAAGCCCTCAAGCAAAAAATTATAACATAATCTTTTTAATGCAGGTTCAAATGGAATTTGTTAAACCATTGAAAAATGGACGGTTACTAAAGCGTTACAAACGTTTTTTAGCAGATGTTGAGTGTGATGATGAACGCTTAACGGCGCATTGCCCTAACACCGGATCCATGCTGGGCTGCTGTACACCGGGCTTTCAGGTATGGCTGTCGCATAGCGACAACCCTAAGCGTAAATACGCCTGGACCTGGGAGTTGGTCGCTTTGGAGTCTGGTGTTTTGGTGGGTGTACACACTGGGCGCAGTAATGCTTTAGTGAAAGAAGCGCTAAACGCCGATTTGATTCCCGAATTAAGCGGCTACCGAGCCGTGCGCGGGGAAATTGCGATTCCCGGCGCGAAGGGGCGTTTTGATTGGCTATTGGAACGAGCGTGCAAGAGTGGGGTCGAACACTGCCTGTTGGAAGTGAAAAACGTGAGTGCTGCCGTACACGATGGCGTTGCGATCTTCCCCGATGCGGTGAGTGAGCGGGCAACTCGCCACGTTCGGGAGCTGATTCGCCTGCATCAAGAAGGCCAAAAAACGGCCTTGGTATTTTGCGTCCAGCGTGGGGATGTGGCACAAATAATGCCGGCAGTGACCATCGACCCGGTCTACGCCACGGCCTTAGCGGATGCCGTGGCCGCCGGTGTGACCGTTGCCGGTATCCGTTGTGACATCAGCACCACGGCGATTAATCCTGTGCAATCCATTCCGGTGGTTTTGCCTGGCGACATGCACTCGACACGGTGATGAATCAAAAACTGGGTAGCAGCCATGGCTATGGTAAGCGCCCGAAGCGACGAACCATGCATTTTGAGCGACAACCTTTTCTAGCGAGATCAGGGAATGACGACTAAGCATCCATATGCGCCCACAAGTAATCCTACGGCCGGCAAACCACGGCGGCCCGACCGCATTTTATTAGCTGCCGAACGCTTAGCACGAATATTCGTGCGCATGTTCGGTGCTTTTGTGCAGATCTCGGTATTGGTGGATATGGTGCGCCAAGCGGGAATGGACTACGCCTTGGAACACAGTCAGCGTCAACGCAATAAATCCCGTGTGACGTTAACCGAGCTGAGTTTAATTACAGGTTTAGATACGCGCACCGTTAAAAAAATGCGCGAACGCCCAAAAACCGTCGATAGTTACTATTTATGTGCTGAGGCCGCCATCTTAGAACGTTGGTCGGTAGAACCTGCCTACCGTGACCCCGATACCGGCGAGCCTGCAGATCTACCCATCTTTGGTGCCGATGGCAGCTTTCAAGGTTTAGTGGTGCGTTTAGCAGGGCGCGGTGTTTCTACACGCACGGTGCTGCACCGCTTGGAAGCAGCGGGCAATATCGAAACTATCGATAAACATTTTGTGCGCTTGGTGAACCCGCAATGGCGATCAGTAGATTCGGTGGAAGAACGCTTTTTAGATACCGGTTCGTTATCGATGATGTACTTAGCAAACACCATCCAAAGTAATCTGCAGTATCGCCATGACGATAGTTTAAAACGCTTTGAGCGTCGTGCTTATTCAGTCCAAATTGCAGAGCAAGATGTTGCCGCTTTAAAAGAAGAAATGCACACGTTATTAGAGCGCCAACACACCGAAATGATGGCGGTGTTGGAGCGTTTTGAAAATCCGCAAGAAAACTACCAACACAGTGTGGGGGCGGGTTATTACTTATGGCATGAAGACGACGACCAATTCTTAGCGCACGATACAGGTTCATCGAGTAACAACGAGCCTGCTTAGCATTGATGAATGGATGGTTATAAATTCAATTGGCTATCAGATGCCTGATTATCGTTAACGGTGGTCCGTAAAACATAAGGAATGCCGTTAGTGAGCGCTAAATGAGCGCTTTCTTGGCAGTGTGAGATCGCTCTTCTTTTTATGCTTTTTGTTGTCGGCAATTACGGTGCCGACGGTTATTCAACAAGGAGCATAAAATGCATACGAAGTTAAGCTTTAAAACCTTTTTACTTTCCGCTTTTTTCGGTCTGGGTGTTGCCGGTTCGGCGCAGGCGGCCTATCAAGATTTAGATGATAGCGACTACGAAGAGTATTTCTTGCATTTAACCGAAAATGTGGTTGATCCGGGTGCTGCTGGCATTGGTGATATCACTTTCGGTTCGGCAAACGGTGCGGTATTACAAGCACCCAATGGCGCTTGTGGTTTTTATATGGAAGATGTGGAAGGCACTTTGTGGACCAGCCCGGAATATAGCGCGGGCCCTGATCCTTATCACATTACTTTTAAGTTGCCGTTGCCCGGTTGTTCGACGAATCAAATCATCATCGATACCGATGAAGGTCAAATAGTGCCGATCTTTCCCGGTGAAGAGTTTGTGGTTCAAAGCTGGATCGCTTACTGGGTGGATAACGATGGCGAGAAGATCTCCGGCTTCTGTGCCACATGCCCAGGTTCTGCCGTCAACGACTATTTAGATTCAATGAACAGTGCCTCGCGCTTATTGGAAGTGCGTTTGGATCTCATTAGTGCAGCGTTAGCGGGCAATGACAACGTTGAAGCTTTTGCCTGGTTAGCCGATGTAGTGAATTTACAATCGAATAATGTCAGTCAATTAAACCGTGCTATTGCTCGTCGCCAACGTCATCACCTGGGTGATGTGGAACTTAGTGTTGCGGC
Source organism: Lysobacterales bacterium (assembly GCA_022360675.1). GTDB lineage: Bacteria > Pseudomonadota > Gammaproteobacteria > Xanthomonadales > Wenzhouxiangellaceae > JAKSCJ01. Next base: position 379 of record JAKSCJ010000184.1, on the reverse strand, counting down.
TTTAGAAAATGCTAGTGCGAGTCGTGCCAGTGCTGCATTGCAAGGTCTACAAACCTGCCAAGCGCACTTGGCTGCGGGTGATATCAATGCTGCAAAACGTGCTTGTGATGCGAGTATTGTTCACTTTAAGCAAAGTAATGCCGCTATCCGCGAAGCCGGCCGTTTGACACTTTAGGCTGTGAATTGCAGATAAAAATAAGCAAAACAGAGTAAGAAAAATGGCCAGCTAAGCTGGCCATTTTTTTATATGGCGCCGGTTTTATTATGGTGTGATACAAGCTGGGGATGGGTATTCATTCTGTGTGATACCTCCCTTGTAAATGTTGCTCTTCGTACCATAGTTCAGCCGCTAATTGCTCTCTGGCTAGTTTTAAGTGTC
>JAKSCJ010000182.1 GCA_022360675.1 Lysobacterales bacterium | reverse complement strand
TGATCCACATGCACTTTCGGATCGTTCAAACCGGAGAAGGTCTTACCGCCGTCGTCTGAAGTAATGAGCGGCACACCTAAGAGATACACGCGGTTTACATCGTCGGGGGCGGCGCGTACTTGGCCGAAGTAATAACCGTAGCTGTACACCACCTGGCTGATGGGCTCGTCGTGGGTGATATACCAGCTGTCGCCACGATCGTCGCTGCGATACAGCTGCATTCCTTGAATGTCGCGATTTAACAGATTGGCATTGGCGTTATTTAAGCTGGCCAGAATACCGTCGATGTCGATTTCATCTTCTTCCACCCTACGCATCAGCTCGGCGGCATCGATCTCCGGTGTAATGTCGTTATTGCGGATGAATTCTTCGATCAGGTCAGCACCTTGGCCCAGGAATTCTTCCTTGCTCATCGTGCGCAAACGTTTGGCCGAGAGTGGATGGCCGCCTAATTCGCCTTCACCTTCGCCCAGCTCTTCCTGGTTATCGACCACGGCGTAGAGGGTATCGGGTGAGTCCGCTGAAACGGCCAGACCGATGCGGCCAATGTGTTCGTTCTGCGGTAAGCCGCCGCCTAAGCGTTGCCAGGTTTTACCAGCATCGGTGGAGCGCCAAATACCGCTGCCTTCGCCACCTTCGGTAAATTCCCAAGCAGTGCGTTTACGTTCCCAGCTGGCTGCGTAGAGAATATCGGGATTGTTGGGATGTTGAACAAAATCGATGATGCCGGTGCGTTCGTCGCCGGGTAACACTTGCTCCCAACTCTCGCCGCCGTTTTCACTTAAGTACAAGCCGCGCTCACCGCCTGGGCTATAGAGCTTGCCCAACGCGGCTACGAAAATGCGCTGGCTGTTGCGCGGATCGATATAAATTTTGCTAATGCGATCGGAATTACCCAGGCCCATGTGTTGCCAGGTTTTGCCGCCATCGGTGGAGCGGAAAACGCCCATACCGCCGTAGGTCGAGCGAGAAGACTGGGGTTCACCGGTGCCCACCCAAACCGTTTCAGGATGATTGGGGTCAACAGCGATATCGCCAATCACCATGGTAGGCATATTGTCGAACAAAGGGTCGAAAGTCACACCATTATTCGTGGTTTTCCACACCCCACCACTGCCGTAACCCACGTAAAAGGTGTACGGCTGGCCGGGCACAGTTTCTACATCGACCACGCGACCACCTTGAACCACCGGGCCGATGCTGCGCCAGTTCAAACCATGGAATTCTGACTCGGCTTCCATTTTTTGATGTTGTTGCCAAGCCGATTGTAAATCGGAGTATTGTGCCGGGCCGTCACCATCGGGGCGGCGTGCCTGGGCCGGCTGCATTAATGTGGCAGCCAGTGCGAGAGAGAGTATTGATGCGTACTTCATGGTGACTTTGGTCCTCGACAAATCCGATGCCACGATACCCTTCCCATCGCAGGAAACCAAGGCCGTGGGACGAAGGTATCCAGCATACTTCGATAAACGGTTGATGCAGGCTTCAGGGCTAAATCATCCCGACTGGGTGCAGGGTTTGTGCGTCGTAGCGTGTAATTCATGAGGTCAAGAGAGCGGGCTTATGAACGGCTGGCAAGGCGTTTCGAATTTAAGAAATCTCAATTAAGTGCAAGTGATAGATTGGCTGGCTATGTCTTCTGTTGTTTGACCGGTCGATCAGTGAAAATAGCTGAAATAAACACCGACAGGTCGTGGTTCGTTACGTCCTTATGCAAACTTTTTGATAAACGTTGTCTATGAATGTTTCCGCGAAAAAGGCACTAAAGTCTTTGATTACGCAGAAAAATGGTACAGGTTTATCAGTATTGCCAAATATTTATTTTTTAATCTCTTCTATTGAGAAAAAGTATCGAAACCGATCTGTATACCTTGTATACTACAGTTCCTTAATTAATCTTTTTAATGATTATTCAGAAAAGATTGAACTGTCATTTCTCCCCCGCTGATCTAGGATTACACCATGAAGCGTATTCCCACCGTACAACTTTGTGCGCCCCTTTTGTTGTTAGGCGCAGTCGCTAGCCAGCCGGTTTTGGCTGCTGGTTCTTGCTCCGACTTAGACTTCGTCGACAGCAAAGGTAATATCAGCCTGCCGGAAAATTTCCGCCAAAATTACACCCACTTAGGCTCTTGGTTTGTTCCTGAAGGTGACGCCAGCGGTTTCCACGATGTGTACATGGATCCTGCTTCGGTGAAGAAATACCTGAAAACCAAAAAATTCCCCGATGGCGCGGTAATGGTTAAAGAATTACGCGGTGCCCATCGCGCCGATTACACCACCGGTGCCAATGTGGCGCGCGCGGTCGATTCCATCAAACAAACCTTCGTCATGATCAAAGACGAGTGCGGTCGCCACAAAGGCAATCCCATTTGGGCCGAAGGTTGGGGTTGGGGCTTATTCAGTGCTGAAAAAGGCAAGCCCAACATGGCGAAAAGCTTCGAGGCCGATTGCAAAGGCTGCCATGTTCCCGCACAAAACACCGATTGGGTTTATATCGACGCTTATCCGACACTGAACGAATCCACCTATTCAGGTGAAGGTTCATCCATGATGAGCTCTGGTCACTAAGGCTTTACGCCTTTAGCGGCACATGATTGCAAGCCGGCGCAGCCGCCCGGCTTGCTTCAATACTCTGGGGTATGAACGTATTTGAAGCTTTTGGCTTTGATCGCTATGGCAGGACGCCATAGTTAGTTAACAGCATTGCATTACTTATGGTTTGATGCTGGCCTGCGTATTGGGCAGGTTCACACAATAGGGAAGTTGATTGATGTGTAGGGCTCTTTTCACGAACCGCTTATTGCGACACTTGTGAAAGCGACTCTTACTAGCGGATTGACTCCTCGTCGCGCTAGTTTGCCTGGGGAAATTAGTATTTCCCCAGGCTCTTTCAGTACACACTTTCTTCTCAGACGAGTTGCTGCAGAATCATCCCTGCACAGCCATCGCACATTGATGCACCAACAACGCGCACTGCATTAAGCGGCGTTGGCGGCAGCAGCGTTGGGCATCGCATTTTGTTGCGGTACCACATTGTTTTCTAACTGATGAGCGATCATTGGACCAATACGGTGCAACAAGATCACTTGCTCGGAGGTAAAGGCGCCAGCTGTTTTTGCAGCGAGAACCATCACACAACGAACGTGAGATTCACCAATTAAAGGCACAAAAAGCGCCGAGCGGAAACCGCTTTTGTGTAAATCGCGAATAAAGCGTGCATTGGCATTAGCCACCGAGTGGCGCAGTAAATCGGGGAAATACTGCGGACGACCGCTCTTAATGGCGTCTGTGAAAGCTTGCTCTTTTTCACCCACATCGGCCAAGTTACGCACTTTAGACATGGCATCTTCGGGGAAGGCGTGAACCAGCTCAATTTGCTCACCTTCAGCAGAAACCAAGGCAAACCACTCGGCAGACAAAGCCGCACGGGTTTCTTCCCATAAAATTTCTGAGGCTTCAGCCGGGGTTTGACCTTCACGCAGGCGATCTAATACGGAAAGTACCAAGCGTGCCCGTGCCGATAAGCTATTAAAGGCATCAATTAACTGTCCTAACTCATCGGTAGAGTTGTGCGTTAGTTGAAAACCGAAGTCGCCCTGGGCAACACGGCGGCAGCCACAAACGGTGCGTTGAATACGGCGGGTGACGCCGAAGTAGAACCAAGCCACACCGGCGGCGGCGAATAAAATGGCGAAAACAATCGCCAGGTTAGTCAATAGCTGGGTGCGTTTTAAGTCGGCTAATAGAACACGCTCGAAGTTGGCACCTACGGCGTTAAGGCTGTCTTGCAAGCCTGCACGTTCGCGTGCAATAAACTGCGCACCCCATTCCAAGCGGGGCTCGGCTTTATTACCGCCTAATTGTTGGTCTAAGCCGCTTTCGTAACGACGCCAGTGTTCTTGCAAATTATTGATGCTGTTTTCGAGTTGACCATCGCGGCCACCTAAGCCCAGCATGCCTGCGAAAAAGCCAGCTTCGGTGAATTGTTGGTAGTCGTCCGATAAGACCTGAATACCTTCACCAATACGGGTGATATCACTCATTACATCCTTGAAGAAAATGGTGACATCGCGGTTATAACTCTCGTAATCACGCGGCGCTGCTTCCAGATAGCGCTCTGAGGAATCACTCACACTACCCAGTGTGAGTTCCAACTGGCTGACCCGTTGCGTAATACTGCTGTTTTTCGCATTACGCTCAAAAGCCCAGCTGGTGTAGAAGAGAATGACGACGAAAACAAGGAAGAACAGGGCTAATCCACCCAAGACTTTGTTTTGTAAAGTCGCTCTAGGTAACTTCATAGGATAATCCTCGCGGACGTTTGCACATCGGCGCAGATCAGGGACAACAATACCTGAAGAACCGCTTTTGAAGACGGACCTGTAGTACTTTCGACCTGTTGCCCTAAACCGAACCGGCCATTGTCATGGCACCGGCCGCGGATAGCTGCCGGACACCCCCCTTAAACGAAAATGGACCAGGCACAAATTTTTTAACTGGTAGCAGTGCCTGTGTCATTCGCTGTGTCGACCTCGAACGGGTATTGGGTTGTTACCAACGAGAAATCATCCCCCCTTAGTTAGAGTGCGTTGCCGTTTATGGTTTCGACCCCTGGCAATCACTCTTTGGGATTCAAACTCGTTATTCAGCTTGGATGCTTTTTTGTTCCTTCACTGAAAAACCCGCTCGTAATAAAAATGATAGCGGCCTATGTCATGTCAAGAAAGACCGGCCACCGGCAGAATGCTTACCGACAGGTGAGTATCAGATTTGTAACAAAGCTGTTTCTAGGGCTTTATTGCATTAGCAGAAAGTAGTTTTGAATTCACGAACATGCTCAATTGTTATAAGCACGGAATCGTTTATTGCATTTTTGTGCAAAGTTTACCGACCAGTAAGTGGTCAAAATTTTCTATTTTGCGGCCCTGAAACTGATCAAAAATAGTACAGATCACGATGAGGCGTTGAATCTCGAATTTCAAAAATGGACGTTTACTCGGATGACGATTAGCTAAGTCTTTCGCTTATTGATAAATCGATTTCTTTTTACTATCGGGTAATTTTTTACTGACTTGACCGATGGGTCAATAATCAGTTAGGGAAACTGCAAGTGCATGTTTTTTTGCTAAGTGCTTTGAAGGCTTAGCAAAGTATTACTGATTGATTCTTATTAAAAGGTAACCAGGATGGTTTACCCTGATAGGTGCTTTTTGTTAGTTGATTTGAGTTTTAGAACGCTCAATATCGATGGCGACGCTTTTTTCAGTTTGTGGAATCACCCAATCGGGTGGGTGATTGTGCGCTCAAACGATAAAACTGCTGACTAGCGCGCCGCTGTAGCCTTTAGATGAGTGGTAGTTGCTTCACTGGCCCAAAGCTTTGACGGTGATGAGGTGTTGCGCCGTGTTCGCGCAGTGCTTTGAGGTGCTGTGGAGTGGGATAACCTTTGTGTTTGGCAAAGCCATACTGGGGATACTCGCCATCCAAGGCCACCATGAGGCGATCGCGGGTGACTTTAGCCAATACCGAAGCCGCGCTGATGGCAGCATGGATATCGTCACCGCCCACCACGGTTTGCACGGGCAGCTCAATTTTCGGCGCTTTGTTACCGTCAACCAACACCAGCTCCGGTGTAATGTTTAAGCCTTCTACGGCGCGCCGCATGCCATCTAGGGTGGCTTGTAGGATATTCATTTCATCGATTTCGGCAGGGCTGACCACCACAATGCAATGGGCAGCGGCCTGTTCCAATATTCGTGTGAACCACTCATTGCGACGTTTTTCAGTAAGTTTTTTGGAGTCACGAATACCGTTGAGGTCTAGCTGTTGACCCGGAATCACAGCGGCGGTAACCACGGGTCCTGCCAAAGGGCCACGGCCCGCTTCATCGACTCCGGCATGGCAAGCGGGGATGGTGTCGTTGGTGGTGTTCATAGCAATGTTTGTAAGCGTTGATAAACGGCCTGTGCCGCCTGTTCGTGGGCATTCAGGCGTAGTTGTTGGTGGATTTCTCGTGCGCGTTGTTCGTAGTGTTGAACACGCTCGGGCTGAGATCTCCATTGCAGCAATGCTTCGCAGAGCTGTTCGGGCTCGGCCGCGTGTTGAAAAATCTCTGGGATTAATGCGCCTTGTGCCAACACATTGGGTAAGGTTAGCCAGGGGCTTTTCATCAGCTTAAACATTCTTACCCAATGATAGGTGAGGGCATTGAGTTTATAGGCGGCCACTTGTGGACGATGATAAAACAGCGTTTCTAAAGTGACGGTGCCCGAGGCGGCCAAGACTAAGTCGCACAGTTTTAGCGCATCGTCGACACGATCGAGCACATGAAAGCTGAGATCGGGTGCGAGTTGCTGCTGGGCTTGGATTAACTGGCGACGGCTGGCTTCGTCGGCTTGGGCCGATAAAACCACTAGACGCTGCGGCGCAATGGCCTGCTGAAACCGTTGTGCGGTGGCCAGAAACACTGGACTTAAGCGTTTGCGTTCGCTGTTACGGCTGCCTGGCAGCAGCGTAAGTAGGTAATCGTCGGGCCGTAAGGACAGTTGCGTTCGCCAGGCTTGGCGTTGTGCTTCTCGTTCGTCGTCTAAGGGAATTTCGTCTGCCCGTGGGTGCCCGGTTACTCGGCAAGTGAGTGATGTTGCCTGGTAATAGCTTGGCTCGAAGGGAAACAAACATAAAAGCTCGTCGCAGGATTGCGCGATGCTGTGCACCCGTTCTGGCCGCCAGGCCCACACACTAGGGCTCACATAATGCATGGTGGGAATACCGGCCTGCTTCAGTTTGGCTGCCAGCGGTAAATTGAAGTCGGGTGCATCAATGCCCACAAACAGGGTGGCTGGCGTATCGATAATGCGCTGCCGAAAACCACGGCGCAGCTTTAACAAGCGGGGCAGGTGGCGCAGAACTTCGGCTAAACCCATGACCGCCAGTTCGCGGCAATCGTGCCAGCAGTCCATACCTGCGGCGGCCATGTGTGGGCCGCCAATACCTGCGATATTGAGATCGGGGCGCTGCTGTTTGAGGTGCTGTATGAGGCCCGCACCCAAGCGATCACCAGAGGCTTCACCCGCACATAAAACTAACAGCGGCGGCATTTTCATTACTGCAAGAAACTACGCTCGGTTTGTTCTAGGAAATCGACCAACGCTTGTACTTCTTCGCCTTCAGCGGCCAGTTCGGTGAGCTTTTGTTGCGACTCTTCCAAGGTGCTGCCTGAGCGATACAAAATCTTATAGGCCTGGCGTAAGCGTTGAATTTGCTCACGGCTAAAGCCGCGTCGTTTCAAGCCTTCCACATTCACGCCGCGCGGGCGCGCTTTATCGCTAGAAACCATCACATAGGGCGGCACGCTGCGATTAATATGACTGCCGAAGGACATCAAACTATGGCGTCCAATCATGCAGTACTGATGTACCAGCGAATAACCGCTAAGAATGACGTAGTCTTCTACCACCACGTGGCCGGCCACGGCGGAGTTATTGGCAAAAACGGTGTGATTACCAATAACGCAATCATGGGCTACATGAACACAAGCCATAAACCAGTTGTCGTTACCGATGATGGTTTTACCGCCACCTTGAAGCGTGCCCCGATTCAGCGTGCATTGCTCGCGAATGGTGTTGTTGTCGCCGATAATGAGTTCGGTATCTTCGTCGGCGTATTTTTTATCCTGGGGTTCTTCACCCACCGAGGCAAACTGGAAAATTCGGTTATTGCGACCGATGGTGGTGCGCCCAGTGATGACCACATGGGGGCCAATCCAACAGCCTTCCCCAATGGTGACCTTAGGGCCAATAACGGTGTAAGGCCCAAT
>JAKSCJ010000175.1 GCA_022360675.1 Lysobacterales bacterium | reverse complement strand
GCGGTGGTAGTTCAAGCCCGTTTACGGAGTTTAGATCCTAGCCTTGAAGCCGCAGCGATGGATTTAGGTTGTCATCGCTGGCAGGCTTTTTGGCGTGTCACTTTGCCATTATTGCGCCCTGGTATTGCGGCGGCTTGGTTATTGTCGTTCAGCTTGTCATTAGACGACTTGGTGATCGCCAGCTTTACTACAGGCCCAGGCGCCACCACATTACCGATGAAAGTATATAGCTCGGTGCGTTTAGGGATTACGCCGGAAATTAACGCACTAAGTACTTTACTGCTAGGTGTGGTGGCTAGTGCCTTGTTATTGGTTCACTATCTGCAAGCTCGACAGCAAACCTGATTCAGTTGATCAAACGAGGGATGCGTTATGTATTCGTTCGGCTTGGTTGCCGCCGATCAAGTTTCATTGCGCTGACAATGTGAGGCGGCGACAATATTACGCATACGCCATGATCGTCACGGCATCACCATCAAGATTTCCAGTAGGGGGCGCACAACAATGAGTGAACGTCATTATCCGTATTACCTGGCCAATCGGGCCGTGTTTGCTAATCGTGATTTGCAGGTTAAGGATAAACTCAATGGCGAGCTTTATGCCTGTGTTGCACAAGCCGATGAAGCGATCATTGATGAAGCCATTGCCGCTTCGGTTCGGGCGGCTCCGGCCATGGCGCGCTTGCGGCCTTATGTGCGTCAGCAAATGCTACAGCATTGTGTTGCCGCTTTTACTCAGAGTGCCGATGCGCTGGCAGAAGTGCTGTGTGTAGAAGCGGGTAAGCCCATTCGCGATGCTCGTGGAGAAGTCGCACGTCTTATCGATACCTTTCGCGTGGCCGCTGAAGAAAGCGTGCGGTTTAACGGTGAGGTGTTAAATCTGGAAATCTCGCCGCGAGCCAAGGGTTATCGTGGTATGAGCAAGCGTGTGCCAATTGGGCCTTGCTCGTTTATTTCGCCATTTAATTTCCCCTTAAACCTTACCGCTCATAAAATAGCGCCCGCAGTGGCTGTGGGCTGCCCGTTTGTACTGAAGCCCGCCAGCTACACCCCGATTGGAGCCTTAATGATTGGCGAGGTGTTAAGCGAACTCGATTTACCTGAAGGTGCGTTTTCGATCTTGCCTTGCCGGCGTGATGGTGCGGCTTTGCTCACCACCGATGATCGTCTGAAACTGCTGAGTTTTACCGGCTCACCCGATGTGGGTTGGGCTTTAAAAGCTCAGGCCGGTAAGAAGAAAGTGGTGCTGGAATTGGGCGGTAATGCGGCTTGTATTGTGGCGGCCGATGCGGATATCGACGATGCGGTACAGCGGGTGGTATTTGGTGCGTTTTATCAGTCGGGGCAAAGTTGTATTAGTGTGCAGCGCCTGATTATTCACGAGTCCATTTACGATACCTTCGTTGAGCGCTTGGTAGCGGTCAGCCAGGCGTTGGTGGTGGGGGACCCGCGCTCAGAAGCAACCTTTATTGGTCCGTTGATTTCGGCTCGTGATGGCGAGCGCTTACAAACCTGGGTGGATGAAGCGGTAGCCCAAGGTGCTCAGCTTTTGTGCGGCGGCCGCTGCGATGGCGTGTTGATGCCAGCTACCATCTTGAGCGATGTGCCAAAGCAATGCGATATCGACGCTGAAGAAGCTTTTGGGCCGGTGCTGACCGTGAGCCGGTATCGTGATTTTTCAGCCGCTATCGCCACAGTTAACGATAGCCGTTATGGTTTACAAGCCGGTGTTTTCACTCGCGATTTATTCCAAGCACAAAAAGCTTGGGATGAGTTGGATGTGGGCGGTGTGGTCATTAATGACGTGCCATCGTTCAGGGTCGATAACATGCCCTACGGTGGGGTCAAAGACAGCGGTTTAGGGCGCGAGGGCATTCGCTATGCGATGGAAGACATGAGCGAGATTCGATTGCTGATTAATCGTGATCCTTACGCGCAATAGCCCAATTCAATTGAGGCCACAAGCCTTGAGCTGCCACCAGTGATCTGCAATGGTTGAAAGTTGTTGTCGGCCCGTTTCCAGGCCGACAAGCAAAATCCACACAGTGTAAGGTGGCGTACTTAATAGTGTGCTTAAAGCCAATCAGCGGCTTAATAACCGTTTTCGTAAATGGCCTCGGCACTCAGTAGCCAAGACTCACCGGTGTCTAGATGAGTTACCGCCACATCAACGGTGATATTGCGATAGGCAGTGATATCGCGCTCGCATTGGTAGGTGTCGCAACTCGGAATCGACCAGGTAAACGCGTAATCATCGGGGTTGATGTTTAACACATGAAAATGCGCTGTGGTACGACGCGCTCCACCGTATTGCAAGCTCAGGCAGGTATCCTCGGTAAATTGATCGATACCCGCGGTGTCTACCGCACAGGCCAATACGGGGGCTAAGGTCGGGTTTTCCATTTGTGATTCAAAGCCATCGTTGAGCGCTAAGCTAGGGCCAGATACCAGTAGTAAAACACCACAAACCGTAGCGGCGGTGCCGAGATGGGTACGCTTGATGTGCTTGCGAATAGCCGAAAATACCATGAGCAACTCTCCCTAGGTTGTAGAAGACTTTATTGTTGTCTTTACAAATCATGTCGACGAAAGCGCATCCACTAACAAGGATTGGACCAAACGTGTAGCGAGTCCAAAAGCGGATTGCTGCAAGTCTTCATCCTAAAATAAAGCACACAGCTAAACTAGCATTCATTGTTAACGGTTATGTCTTAAACGGCATTTAGGGTTAATTCAAAGAAGAAATGTGGCACCCATTACCCTTCATGGTAATGGGTGCCCGCTTTCCCTCGCAGGCCACTGCTCTTTATCCCTCCCACTTTTATGAAAGCGGAGCAGCGCCCTTCCAATGCACCGTGCCATCTTGGTCACTTATTGGCGCATTAGACAACCCATCCTCATTGATGGGTGATAGGCAACCGAAATCATCGGGCAAAACGACGCAGAGGTTTAGTTGTGTCAGCCGATACACAAGCAAGCCGGCGTTACTGGAGCAAGGCAACTTGGTTGTATTTTCGATTGCTTGGTTTACGGTTGTACAAAGTCCTTTATGAAAACCGTATAGCTTTTTCAATCTAAGCGTTACTCAGCCGCTAAAGCTGAAGCCAAACGCTAAACCCCTTGCATAAATCTGATTGAATGCACCGTGCACCAGCCACTATTTGAGTGCTGGATAAACCGGTTTACTCTTGCCAAAAGCGGCGTTGAAAGTGAACAGCTCGACCCACTGTTTGAGCTTTCAACGGTAGCAGTGATGTTTTTAGTGTGAAATGATTTAGATCATCTTAAATAAATATTGTGCGACATTTGTGTTGTTCTTCACAGATGTCGTTTGCTACGAGATTGAGGCTAACAGAATAGTAAGATTGGCGTGCCTGGATGTGGCCGCTTTGTTTGAGTGTGACTATTGAATATTTAGAAGGTTTTTCAAACAAACATGTTTTAGTCTATTTGTATAATCTATAATTAATTGATTATTATTTGTTTTTTCCTTGAATGAAAATAATATTTATTTGCTGATATGGGAAAGGTATAAATGCAGAATAGAACAAAGCGCTATAAAGAGACAAAAAAGGGCTGCGATGCAGCCCTTTTTACATTGTGCTTTAGGTGTTTTGCTAAAGCGTTGTTCGCTATGGCTTTAAGCCGCGTGACGGTCGTCGTTAGAGGCGCTATCGTCATCGCCGATGGCGGCTTTACCGGTAGCTGGATTATTTTCCAGGGTATCGGCAGCGCGATAACGCAGGCCCGAACGCAGCTCTTCAGCCGGGAAGTCATCAACACTGATCACCTTGAAGGTGTCGGCGCGAACTTGGCGCAGCATCTCGGTTTCGGTTTCAGTCAGCACACCGGCGGCTAAGGCCGAATCCAGTTGCTCGTCGGAACTTAAGCCGGTGACCTGGCCACTGCGTTGTGCTTTCAGCATCTTGCGCTCTAAGGGCTCGGCGGCGATCACGCGCGGCAGCAAGTCTTCCATGAAGCCAATCAGATGACCTTCACGATTGGCGCTGTAGGTGCCATCGGTTAAGCGATCACGGGTTTCCCCCGGGTTGATCAGCAGTTGGGCTACTTTGTGGTTCAGGCGATCATTGGGTTTCCGCTCGCGTTTGCCGAAGGGGAAGATAATCGCACTTAAACCTAAACGCATGACCGGGTTAGGCAGATTATCGATGACGCCACGCAGGGCTTCTTGCATGCGGTAAATGCTGTCGTGGAAGGCCCAGGCCAAAATGGCTTGATCAGCCGCGGGACGGCCTTGGTCTTCAAAGCGCTTCAGCATGGCCGAGCTAATGTACAGTTGAGATAACACATCGGCTAAGCGCGCCGAGATGTATTCTTTTTGCTTCAGCTTGCCGCCAAAGGTGAGCATGCAAACATCGGCTAAGAAAGCGAAAGCTGAGCTGTAACGCGACAACTTGCGATAGTAGCGACGGGTGCGGCGATCGCCCGGAACCGCAGCGAAGCGCGAGAAACTTAAGCCCAGCACCATGCTGCGTACCGCGTTGCCTACCGACAAACCAATGTGGCCCCACAAGGCTTTGTCGAAATCGTTTAAGCGCTTGCGTTTATCGCTCTGGTTGACTGCCGCCATCTGCTTCAGCACATAAGGATGGCAGCGGATAGCACCCTGGCCGAAGATCATCATGCTACGCGTCAAAATATTGGCGCCTTCCACAGTGATCCAAATGGGAGCACCTTGCCACGCGCGGCCCAAGTAGTTACCAGGGCCCATGATGATGCCCTTACCGCCGTGAATATCCATGGAATCGGTGATGGCGGTACGGGCGTATTCGGTAGCGTGGTATTTCGCGATGGCAGAAGGAACGGAAGGCTTTTCGCCCTGATCCACAGCCACAGCGGTCATTTTGCTGACAGCGCTGGCGGCGTAGGTGAGGCCGGCAATACGTGCCAAGGCTTCTTCCACACCTTCGAAGCGACCGATAGGCATATTAAACTGCTTACGGATACGCGCGTAAGAACCGGTAGCCAAAGACACCATCTTGGCTGCACCAGTACCGCAGGAGGGGAGCGAAATCGCACGACCCACCGATAAGCATTCCACCAACATGCGCCAACCTTGACCCATCATGCTGGTGCCGCCGATTAAGGCGCTTAACGGAATGAACACATCTTTACCGCGGATGGGGCCGTTTTGGAACGGAACATTCAATGGTAAATGGCGATTACCTACGTCCACGCCCTCGGTGTCACGTGGAATCAGGGCCAAGCTAATGCCGATGTCTTCTTTATCACCCAACAGTTGATCGGGATCATACATACGGAAAGCCAAGCCGATCACGGTGGCCACGGGTGCCAGGGTGATATAGCGCTTGTCGAAGTTGAGGCGTACACCCAGTACTTCTTCGCCTTCCCACTGGCCTTTACAAACAATGCCGTGATCGGGAATTGACGTGGCGTCGGAACCGGCGGTGGGGCCAGTTAAGCCAAAACAAGGAATCTCTTTACCTTTGGCCAAGCGCGGCAGATAGTAGTTTTTTTGTTCTTCGGTGCCGTAGTGCAAAATAAGCTCAGCGGGGCCTAAAGAGTTAGGTACCGCAATGGAAGAGCTAACCTCGGCGCTTAAGCCTGAAACCTTTTGCAAAACCGCGCGGTGGGCCAAGGCTGAGAAGCCATTGCCGCCGTACTCTTTAGGAATGACCAAGCCGAAAAAGCCGTGGACTTTTAAGTGATTCCAGATTTCTTCGGGCAGGTCGGCACGGGAATGGGAAATATCCCAGGTGTCGACCATATCGCACAGTTCTTCTAAGGGGCCGTCGATAAAGGCTTTTTCTTCAACGGTGAGCTCAGGGGTGCGTTTGCGCAGTAATTGGTTCCAGCGCGGGCGGCCGGAGAATAAATCGCCTTCCCAACCCACGGTGCCTGCGTCCAAAGCGACTTTCTCGGTTTCGCTGAGCTGCGGCAGCATCTTTTGGTAAATCTTCAAGATGGGCAGGGTCAGGTAGGTTTTGCGAATCTGCGGTAGATTCAGCGGTGCGGCAATGGCGGCATAAACCAAGGCAACAATAATGGTACTGCCCCAGCTGGTGATGCCAAAAATACCAAATGCTGCGATAGCCGCAGCGCTAATCCAAGTCCATTGGCGCAGTCCCCAGCTCAAATGAGCCGCCGCAATGGCGACAAAGAGCAGGGTGATAATCAAAAGCCCAGTCATGGCTTAAGCCTCCTCGGGTATGCAATCTTGCAAAGATGGTTGAATAAAATCGTTTAGAAAATCGGTAATGGCCGCGTTGAAGCGGTCGTTGTCGTCACCGGCCACCATGTGTGCCGCTTTAGGCACCACCACGTGGCTGGCTTGAGGAATCATTTGCAGCAGCTCGTTGATATGTTCGTCGGAAATCATATCGGTCTGGCCGCCGCTCACTAATAAGGTGGGCGCACTGACTTGCTGCGCACCAGCAGCAATGCGGCCTTGGTAATCGGCACTGCGCATGGCGTAATCCAACATGCGTGGATCCCAATGCCAGTACCAGCGGCCGTCTTCGTGTTGGCGCAAATTGTGGCGCAAGCTGCCACCGGCGTTTTCGCGGTGGGGCAGGTAGGCGCGCACCACTTCACGTGCTTCATCTAATGAGGCGAAGCCATTGGCGTTTTGTTGCATAAAGCCCAGCATGCGCGAAACGCCTTTTTGTTCCCAGCGTGGTGCTATATCCACTAACACCAAAGCGCGCAATGGCACCACTGGTGCTTCAGACTGGGACAACATAGTGATCAGACCGCCCATGGAGGCCCCCACCACAATAGGGTTTTGCTGACACTGCTCTACAATATGCTGATGCACATAGCGAAAATCGTCGATGAAATGATCGAGATCGTACTCGCCATCTTCAGGGCGACCACTATCGCCGTGGCCGCGTGCGTCGTAGCTGAAAACATCCCATCCAGCCTGGGCGAGCGCCGTTGCGCTGTGTTGCCAGGCATTCCGTGTCTGACCAAAACCGTGGGTTAATAACAGCGGGCCATGCGACTTTCCGGCATAGTGCTCCACCATTAAAGGTACACCGTCAAACGACGGAATGTGGGTTGTTGAACTCATAGAGTGCATCAATTTTCTCGCTTCCATACGGTAGAGTATGGAAGCGATGTGCAGCTGGCGTCAACGGTTACCCAACGGTTAGTGGAGGTGGCTGGCAGTGGTTTGATGGTTGGAAAGTGAGAAAATCTCAAAATTTGGTGGCGAACGCGCGCACTACTGAAGCGAAATGGCGCAGAAATAGGGGAGTTTGTCGTACTTCGCTATGTGTTTTGTCGTAGTCGTGAAAATGCGTTAAAGGGAATACGCTATGGGCTAAGCGGCTCATTCTTGACCCAATTTACGTCACCACTGCTTACAACTCGAAGGCTATTTACGTGGCGAATCGCACGCTGGCTTAGCGCCCAGAGTCGCTAGTGTCGGGCCTGTGCATGGGCTATAGTGGCGCTATGGCTTCAGCAAAACCAAAAATTTCCGGACATTCTACGTCGCAACGTGAATCCTTATCGCGCGCTGACTGGGAGCAGTCGGCTTTAGAGCTCATTGCCGAGAAAGGCATTGCCGGCTTACGCGTCGAACCTCTGGCGCGCCGTTTGGGCATTACCAAGGGCAGTTTCTATTGGCATTTCAGTGATCGCCAAGATTTACTGCAAGGCGCTTTAAAGCGCTGGGAAACCCTCGACAGCCAGCATCTGCAAGCTTTTGCCGATTTCGGGCATGAACGCGACGCACTGGAAAACCTCGAAGCCTTCTTCCGTCGTACCAGCCGCCAACAGCTAACACACCGGGTTTACAGCGCTTTGTTATCGGCGCCTAACGAGCTGGCCGTGGGCGAAACGCTGAAACGGGTCACGGATCGACGTATGGCATTTTTGACCGAATCCTACCAACGCCTGGGCTACGAAGCCCATCAAGCGCATTGTCATGCCCAGCTTACCTACTGTGCCTATGTGGGTTTTCTTCAGTTATCGCCCCAGGGCATGGCACCCGAGGCCGATACCAAAGCTTATGAAGACTACACCGAGCATTTGATCCAGGTGTTACTGCGCCACTAAGCGGTGCAGTTCTTACCGCCACTGATTTAAAACCCGCTTAGTGGTAATAATCGTCGAGTTTAGAACGTAACTCGGCCAGCTGATCTTCATAGCGTTTCCAGGCATGTACCGCTGTTTTGTAAATGGGTTTGCGCACCTGCATTTTGCTGGCTGTGGCCACATGGGCGTTGTGCTGGTGGTATTCCAAACAAGCCTCGTGCCATTCCAAACCTAAAAATTTCACCAAACGTTGGGCTTGGCCAGGAAAGTCGGCCACCATTTCTTCGTAGTGCACATCGAGCATGGCTAAGGGCAATAAGCCTTGCCAGTGATCCATATAAGCTCGGTAGTTTCGATACATGGCCGCTAAATCATCAAAGCTGTTGGTAAAGCGTGCAGAGATATTACGAGTAAAGCACGACCACAGAGTATCCATAGGATCGCGCCGGGTATGAATAACGCGGGCGTTGGGAAAGAGTAAATAAATCAGCCCCAGCATTTGATAATTGGTGGGCATTTTATCTACCACGCGTAAGGCGTGGCGATCATTGCCAATGACTCGACGTAAATATTGTTGCGCCTGAGTGGTTAAATCGGCAGAGCTGGTGCTGAGTACGTTATCGGGAAACGGGTGGCCGGTTTTTAACCTGAGACCATCGCGGGCAATGGCTTTGATATGCATCAGCTCACCGCGCCCCACCACCTGAGGATGCCCTGATAGTACCCGTTCAACCAAGGTGGTGCCGGTGCGCGGCATGCCTACAATAAAGACCGGGGTTTCTGACTGGCTGCCAAAATCACGCTGGGTACTGAAAAACTCGTCATTAAATACGCGCTTGATGGCCAGGAGTTCTTGCTCTAGCTGTTGTGCATTGAACTGCTGCCAGGGTTTCGCCGTGCTTTTTTTCAAACGATTAGCTTGGCAGAAATGGGTAAAAGCCACATCGCTGTGTTTGCCTTTGTGTGCCAGGTTGGCTGCGGCAAAGTGCAAATGACTTTGGTCTTCGGCACCTAGCTTGGGGTTGTTTAGCTGGTGAGCTAATTGCTGTTGTTCTGTGGCGGTGAACTGATAGTCGCCAGTGGCTGCTAAATGTGCCAAGGCACTGTAGACCCGTGCTTGGGCGGGGTTGTGTTGCAGTGCTTGGCGGTAAGCATGAATGGCGTCGTCTAGTTGGCCGAGATCGGTATACAAATTGCCCAGCAAATACCAATACAAAGAGTTTTGCCCTTCCAGCTTTAGGGCACCCAGTAATTGATTCTTTGCTGCCACCGCATCGCCAGCGCGGCTATAGACCTGCGCCAGCTCAGATTTCCAGGCCGGCATCTTGGGCTCAACTTGCAGTGCGCGCTGGTACAAATTGGCGGCATCTTCAATACGGCCGGTTTCCAAGGCGATAAGGCCTAGATTACGCAAGGCATAGGCGTGTTGGGGCTGTTGCCGTAACACTTCCATATATAAGCGTTGGGCGTTGCGGATGTCACCTTTTTGGTGATGCGAAATAGCGGTTTGGAAGGCGTGCTGGCTCATGGCCGGAGTTTATCATGCATGCCCGCATGCGCCCGCTGGTACGAACCCGTATTTCAGCGTCTGCTTGCAGTGGCTTGTTTGGACGGTTTTGTTGTGGGGAAATTTTCTGAATATTACAAGGCGCTTTATCTTGTTGAATTCAGCTCATAACGTGCTTACAAAAGCCGTGAAAACCTTAGTTGTTAGGGCTTAATTGAAATACGACAAAATTGTTTCAACTACAGGCCCCATAGTACTATCCAGTTTCCCCCTTCCGACGGACCGATACACACATGAGTCACCAGTCTTTGCATGCCTGGGTGGAAGACGTTGCGGCTTTAACCCGGCCTAACAAAATCCATTGGTGTGATGGTAGTGAGCAAGAGTATCAGCAGATGGTTCAAGAGCTGCTGAACGATGGCGCACTGATCGAGCTGAATCAAGATAGCCACCCCAATTGCTATCTGCATCGTTCCGACCCCCAGGACGTTGCCCGTGTAGAGCATCTGACTTTTGTTTGCACCAACAATAAAGCGGATGCTGGCCCCAATAATAATTGGATGGACCCAAAAGAAGCCCATGCATTAATGGATGACCTTTATGCCGGGTGTATGGAAGGGCGCACCTTATATGTGGTGCCCTACTGCATGGGTCCGGTGGAATCGCCCTATTCGCGTTTGGGTGTCGAAATTACCGACAGCCCCTATGTAGTGGCAAATATGCGTGTGATGACTCGTATGGGTCAGGCGGCACGCGACAAAATTGAAGCGGGTGCACCTTTTGTTAAAGGCCTGCACTCCATTGGCGAACTCGATCCCGAGCGTCGCTACATCATGCATTTCCCTGAAGAACTCACCATCAACAGCTTTGGTTCGGGTTACGGCGGTAATGCCTTGCTGGGCAAAAAATGCCACGCCTTACGCATTGCCAGCTGGCAAGCGCGCCAAGAAGGCTGGTTGGCCGAGCATATGCTGATTGTGGGCGTGGAAAGCCCCGAGGGCGAAGTCCATTACATTGCCGCAGCCTTCCCCTCGGCCTGCGGTAAAACCAATCTGGCCATGTTGGTTCCGCCTGAGGAATACAAAGGTTGGAAGATCTGGACGGTGGGCGACGACATTTGTTGGATGCACCCCGGCCCCGATGGTCGTTTATGGGCAGTGAACCCTGAAGCGGGTTATTTTGGTGTGGCGCCGGGCACGTCTGAAAAGACCAACCCTAATGCCATGGCTATGCTGCAGCGCGATGCCATCTTCACCAATGTGGCGGTGACCTCCGACCAACAGCCCTGGTGGGAAGGCATGCAAGATGGCACCCCCGCCACCGATTGGCGAGGTCGTGATTTCGACGCTGAAAATGGCAAAGCCTCGCATCCCAACGCGCGCTTTACCGTATCGGCTAAGCAATGCCCCAGCTACACCGAGAAAGCCGACGAAGCGCAAGGTGTACCCATTAGTGCCATCTTATTCGGCGGTCGCCGTGCAGGCTTAGTGCCCTTGGTGATGGAAGCCAAAGATTGGGCCCATGGTGTCTTGCTGGGCGCCACTATGGCCTCTGAAACCACCGCTGCGGCCACTGGTCAGGTGGGTGTGGTGCGGCGTGACCCGATGGCGATGAAACCGTTTTGTGGTTACCACTATGGCGATTACTGGGCGCATTGGCTGAGCTTTGCCGATAAGGTGCCCAATTTGCCGAAGGTATTCCAGGTGAACTGGTTCCGTAAAGATGGCGACGGCAACTTTATGTGGCCGGGTTTTGGCGATAATCTGCGGGTGCTGGAATGGGTCATTCAGCGCTGTAAAGGCGAGGCCGAAGTGGTCAGCACACCGGTGGGTTTAGTACCAAAAGCCGATGGAGTGAATTTGACGGGCTTGGAGATGAATCAGGAACAGCTGAAATCTTTGATCACCATCGATCAATCAGGTTGGCAGCATGAGTTTTCTGAAATTAAAACCTACCTTGATGGGTTTAGCCCGCGTTTGCCTGCGAGCATGGCCAATTTGGCAGAAAATATCGAACAACAGCTTTCATCGTAAGTCGCTAAATTTGTAAGCGGCTCAATTGATGAACTAAGCGTTCGTAACAAAGCCGACTCGTCAATAAATGGGTCGGCTTTTTTTATGGCTCGTCAGAGCACAGAAGCTTCGCCAGAGTAGTTCTAGGCCAGCAGTGCTACGGTTTAATACTTTGGTCTATGCATTCAGCTTTTCTTTACGTTGAACCCGTATATTGTTGCACTGGCAAAAGTCCATTGAGGGCATAGGGCTTTCTACGCTATTGAACTGCCAAATCGGTGTTTGCCTAAGTACTGAGCAAGGGCGAATCAGCGCGGTTTGAAAGGGCTGGCACGTAGATAAAGGGCAGGGCTTGAACTAAGGATAGATCTTTTGCGTTTAATGCTATTGATAATTCTTCGCAAATGGTTATCTTGTATTAACTTCGCACTCATTTGTATTGGGTCTGGTTATTTTCGTACGAAAACTTTCATTTCTGAGAATGAATTGCTAGCCTGAGTGGCGACGCATTCATCAAGTCCTAAGCATTAGCAAACGATAAGAAAAGTATGAAAGCGCAGTGGCTTAGGCTGTGCGATAAAAACAATGTGGGAGAGACCAAATGAGAAAGCGACGTCATTCTCTCTGTCAGCAGACACCGTCGATGTGGGGGCATGGGTTTCTTTTAGGGATGGTGTTATCCGCACCAAGCTATGGCCAAAGTTCTGCATCATCGCTCAGCCAAGATGAAGCCAATGACGATGGCGACGCCACGTATGTTCTCGATCATATGCAGGTGGGTACAGGTACCCGTTTGCCACAAGTAGATTTTGAAGGTTCAGTGCCCATTACCGTGGTGGATCGAGCCGATATCGAGCGCATTGGATTAAACGATCTCGCCGAAGTGATTCGGCAACTTCCCTCCATTACCGGCTCACCGGTGAGCACACGCACCAATAATGGTGGCGATGGCGGCTCGGCGGTCGATATTCGTGGTTTGGGCACCATTCGCACCCTGGTATTGGTGAATGGCCGGCGCGATATCTCCGGTGGCGATTTATCGGTTATTCCTC
This sequence comes from Lysobacterales bacterium, assembly GCA_022360675.1. GTDB lineage: Bacteria > Pseudomonadota > Gammaproteobacteria > Xanthomonadales > Wenzhouxiangellaceae > JAKSCJ01. The sequence goes on along the minus strand of JAKSCJ010000175.1, from coordinate 9,690 downwards.
TGTCTATCGTTGAGCGTATCGACGTTTTGAAAGAAGGCGCGTCGGCCATCTACGGTGCGGATGCAGTGGCTGGCGTGGTGAATATCATTACGCGCCAAAATTTCCGTGGGGCCGAGTTGCTGGCTAATTATGGTCGCTCATTAGAATTGATCGACAACCCCGTGGCCGACGAACTCAACGATGGCCGCTTAAATGGAAGCCGGGGGGATGCAAAACGGATATCGCTAATTTTAGGCGATTCCAGTGCACGCAGTGGTTTTGTTCTAGGCTTGGAATACAACGAGCAAGATCCAGTCTTTCAAGGCAATATCGATAACCCACAGTTCCAACGGACATTGCAGCTAAACGATATCGACGACTACCGCCTGGCCGGTTTGGGGGCGTTAAATCGTGATATTGATGGCGATGGCCAGATTGGAATCACCACCCAAGGCAGCACGCGCAGCTTAGGTGGTTTTTTTGAAGTGGGTGATGAAATCTATACCCGCGATATAGTGACCGGTGAACTGCGCCCTTTTGATAGCTGCGGCGACGAATTAACTTGCGGTGGCGATCTCTATAACTTTGCGCCTGTGAACTATATTCAAACGCCTTTTGAGCGCACCAATCTATTTGTGCAAGGCGACTACAATTTATTTGATGGCGTTAATGCTTATGTGGAAGCGCGTTATAGTAATCGCCGTTCGAGCCAGTTTTTAGCGCCACTGCCTTACGATAGCCAAATCGACCCTGCCGCTGAACTTGCCAATGGCGAGCAAGGTATTCCCGCCAGTAATGTTTATAACCCTTTTGGTGAAGACTTAAGCATTGTCAGGCGGCGTATTTCGGAAGCCGGGGGGCGTAACTTCAGTAATGAAGTCAATCAAATACAAATTAACACGGGCCTGCGTGGTCGCTTAGGCAGCTGGGCACCCACTTGGGCCTGGGATCTCACTTGGCAATGGGGGCGGCGTAGCCAAGTCGATAGTAACGAAGGCCAGTTTGTGGGTTCGCGCTTAGCTCAAGCCTTGGGTCCATCGTTTTTTGATGCTGATGGTATTGCCCGATGTGGCACGCCCGATGAAATTATCGACGGCTGTGTGCCGCTGAATTTATTCGGTGGTTTAGGCAGCATTACTCAAGATCAAATCGATTATGTGGCCGCCACGCTTAATGATCATGCGATTGCAAAGCGACAAGTACTCAACGCTTCATTAGATGGCGTTGTGCTGGAGCTGCCTGCTGGTCCGTTGTCGGCTGCGGTGGGTTATGAGTTTCGTAAAGATGAGTTCAGTTTTATTCCTGATTCTGGTAAATCCAGCGGCGCGGTAACGGGCAACTTGTCGGGCTTTACCGATGGCGAATACAGCGTTAATTCCTTATTTGCTGAAGTGCATATTCCGGTGTTGTCGTCTATTCCTGGGGTGGAGCTTTTGGAGTTAAGCGCAGGGTTTCGCTATGACGATTACTCAACCATTGGCGATACCGGTAATGTGCAAGCGGCGATTCGTTGGCAACCCATTAGCAGCTTGTTGATTCGTGGCAGCTATTCAGAAGTGTTTCGCGAGCCCAGTGTTATCGAGTTGTTTGCTTCAGAATCGGATGATTTTCCCAGTTTCCAAGATGTGTGCTCCACTGCTGTATTGGGTCAATCCGACACCAATTTATATGCCAGCCTTACACCAGAACAACAGGCCCGTTGCCATGCCACCGGTGTGCCCGTGGGCGGTTTTGTTCAAAACGATGCTCAAGTGCGTATTCAAAACCGTGGCACTGAAGACCTACGCGCAGAAACCGGCGAAACCTTTACCATTGGTTTAGCGTGGTCGCCCGAGTTTATCCACGGTTTTTCGTTTACTGCCGATTACTGGGATGTGGAAATCAGCAATGCCATCACCAGCGTGGCGGGTGGTAGTGTGATCTCGCAATGTGTGATCGCTAACGACAGCGAAGCCTGTGGGCGGATTTCGCGCTTTGCTGATGGCAACGTGGACTTTGTATTTAGCCCCACGGTAAATATTGGTGCCGAAACGGCCAGTGGGGTGGATTTATCCTTTAACTATGAAGGCAATTCGAGCTGGGGTATTTTTGATGCGCGCATTTTGGTGACGTATCTCAAAGAACGACGCTCGACAGAAATTAATACGATTAATGCCGCTGGCCGCTTTGAAAACCGCAATGGCTTAGCGCGCGGTGTTTATCCGAAATGGAAAGGTACCTTTAACCTGGATTGGCGTTACGAAAACTGGGGCGCTTCGCTGAATGTGGACTATATCGGCGGGGTCGATGAGTTCGATACCGATGCGCTCAATGCCCTACAGCCTGACCAATCGGAAGACGAGGCCTTTATTCAGCGCGTTGGCGCGGAATGGTATGTCGACGTTGTTGGGCGTTATCACTTTGGCAGCAATACCGAGTTCTCGGCGGGGCTCACGAATGTCTTCGATAATAAGCCGCCGTATATTTCCGGTGAGTTCAATGCCAGCACCGATACCGACACCTATCGTCTATTGGGGCGGTCGTGGTTTGCGCAAATTCGGCATCAGTTCTGACGCCTTTGATGTAATAGCACACGCCTTTTATTTTTATCATCCAAAAGCCGTCGCTGGCTGTGCTAGCGACGGCTTTTTTTTGCGCGCAAGCGTCAGCGATTATGTTTCCACTATGCCTTACTTGATACTGTGTTTAAAAACAGTACTTTGGTTTTTCAAAAATTTAATACGAAAATGATAGTATTTTATTTGAGAATATTTTCAGTAATTTAAATCCATGAATTAAAAGAAAATACGCTTCTGTTGTTCTCCATACGGCATGGTTTGTTGAATTTCTTGTTTTCTATGAAAAACATCGTACGTAATCTATCTTTTAAATTTTCGCGGTGATAGGCTGAGGGTGTAGTGACGCTGTCTTGAATCAATTGGCACGTTGAATCTAGGCAGAAAAGCGACGTGGTTTTATGACGACAATAATAGGTATGGAGAGACCCCCTATGAACCTTAATCATCCTCCTCTCTATCGGGCCGTTAAGCTCGCTTTAAGCGGTGGTGCCCTGGCGAGCATGGCGTTTGCGGCGCCCAGCTTTGCGCAAGAAGAGGACCAAGAGCAAAGTGCTGTTCTTGATCGTATCCAAACCACAGGTACGCGCCTGAGTCAGGCCGATATCGAAGGGGCCACCCCGGTGACCGTGTTGGATCGACAAGACATCGAGCGGATTGGCTTAAATGATCTGGCTGAAATCGTGCGTCAGCTGCCATCCATTACCGGTTCTCCTTTAAGTACCTCCACCAACAACGGTGGTACGGGTGCTTCTTTGGTGGATATCCGTGGCTTGGGCACCATCCGTACTTTGGTATTGGTGAATGGCCGCCGTGATATTTCTAACGGCGACTTATCGGTTATTCCCGTTTCTATCGTTGAGCGTATTGATGTACTGAAAGAAGGTGCATCGGCGGTTTACGGTGCTGATGCGGTATCGGGTGTTGTGAACATCATCACCCGCCGTGACTTCACCGGTGCTGAAGTTCTGGCCAGCTATGGCCGTTCTTTTGAATTGGTACGTAACCCGGCGGCCGACGAAGTGGGTGACCCCGGTTTGGCCGGTAGCGATGGCGATGCCAAGCGTGTCTCGTTTGTGATCGGTGATTCCAGCGAGAAAAGCAATTTCGTGATTGGTTTGGAATACAACGAACAAGATCCCGTATTCCAAGGCAATGTGAACAGCCCGCAGTTCCAAAATACCTTGGTGGTTACCGATCTGGACGACTTCTTGTCGAATGGTTTGGGCAGCTTTGGTAATGACTTCGATGGCGATGGTCGCAATGGCCTGACCTCGGTGGGTTCTACCCGTACCCTGGGCGGTTTTGTAAACCTGCCCGATGGCTTTACCAACCCCATCTTGAACACCCCCGGTAACGCCGTTGATTGTGGCGTGAATAACCAGGGTAACCGCATCGGTCAATGTGCTTTCGCATTGAATGGTGCCGGTGGTTTGGCGAATCCGTTCACCAATGCCGATACTTACAACTTTTCGCCGGTGAACTACCTGCAAACCCCGTTTGAGCGTACCAATCTGTTCGTGCAAGGCGACTACGATATCTTCGATAACGTCAATGCCTATGTGGAAGCACGTTATAGCAACCGTCGTTCGAGCCAGCTGTTAGCTCCGCTGCCTTACGATAGCCGTAATGATCCGGGGGCGCCGCTGGCTAATGGCCGCAGCGGTATTTCTGCGCAAAACGTGTATAACCCTTTCGGTATCGACCTGACCGACGTGCGTCGCCGGGTATCTGAAACTGGTGGTCGTAATTTCGATAACGAAATTAACCAAATTCAGTTAAACACCGGTTTACGTGGTGACTTTGGTAGCCTAGCACCCACTTGGCAGTGGGATGTGAGCTGGCAGTGGGGTCGTCGTTCGCGCATTGATACCGATGGCGGCCAGTTTGTTGGCGCACGCTTGGCCAATGCCTTAGGCCCATCGTTCTTTGATGATGCCGGCGTTGCTCGTTGCGGTACGCCCGATCAAATCATTGACGGCTGTGTGCCGCTGAACTTGTTTGGTGGTGCCGGCACCATTACTCAAGATCAGCTGGATTACGTCACTGCCGATTTGAATGATCGCACCACCACCAAACGCCAAGTATTCAATGCTTCGGCCACGGGTGATTTGTTCGATCTACCAGGCGGTGTGGTTTCGACCGCGTTTGGTTACGAGTTCCGTAAAGAAGAATTCTCCTTCGTTCCTGACTCAGGTAAAGCGACCGATGCCGTGACCGGCAATACCGGTGGTGCCACCGCAGGCGAATACGATGTGGATTCGTTGTTCCTTGAGGTGAATGTACCGCTGTTGTCGGGTTTGCCAGGTGCTGAGCTGTTAGAAGTGGGCGCTGGCTTCCGTTACGACGATTACTCCAGCATTGGTGATACCGGTAACTTCCAAGCCTCGATTCGCTGGCAGCCCATCCAAGGTTTGTTGGTGCGTGGTAGCTACTCTGAAGTGTTCCGCGAGCCGAATGTGAACGAGCTGTTCGCGGCGCAAGCCGATGCCTTCCCCAGCTTCCAAGACGTGTGTTCCAGTGGTGTGCTGGGTAACCCCAATGCACCGGATCTGTATTCCACACTAACCCCCGAGCAACAAGCTCGCTGTGTGGCCACAGGTGCGCCTGCTGGTGGCTTTACCCAAAGCGATACCCAGGTTCGCATTCGCACCAGTGGTAACGATGAGCTGCGTCCTGAAACTGGCGAAACCTACACCATTGGTTTGGCGTGGTCGCCCGACTTTATTCCCGGTTTCTCGTTAACTGTGGATTATTGGGATGTACAGCTGGACGGCGCGATTACCGTGCTGGCCGGTGGTAATGTGGTTTCCCAGTGTGTGATTGCCGGTGTGCAAAGCCAGTGCGACAACATTCAGCGCTTTAGCGATGGCAACATCGAATCGCTGCTGAGCGAAAACGTGAACATTGGTTCTGAAAGTGCTTCAGGTATCGACTTTGGCTTTAACTATGGCACCTCAACTGACTTTGGTCTGTTTGATGCGCGCTTATTGCTGACCTACCTGGACGAGCGTGAATCCACCACCATCACCACTGTTGATGCGGCCGGTCGCTTTGAAGATCGCAACGGCTTATCGCGCGGTGTGTATCCCGAGTGGAAAGGTACCTTCAACTTAGATTGGAGTTACGACAACTTCGGTGCTTCTGTGAATGTGGATTACCTGGGTTCGGTGGATGAATTCGATACCGATGCCTTAAACGCGTTACAGCCGGGCCAATCTGAAGACAGCGCCTTCTTCCAAAAAGTGGATGCTGAATGGTATGTGGATTTAGTAGCACGTTATAACTTCAGCTGGGGTACGCAAATCTCAGCCGGTGTGACCAATGTGTTCGATAACGACGCACCTTTCATTATCGGTGAGTTCAACGCCAATACCGATACCGACACCTATCGTTTGTTGGGCCGCTCTTGGTTTGCACAAGTTCGCCACAGCTTCTAAGCCACAGGCTTATTGGATTTGAAGCATTAAGGCCGTACATAAATATCGTTGAAAGATAACCGTTGTGCGCCATCGGTTGAACTCTAGAGTCCAGAGCTTCAGCTGATCTTATCAGCCGGCTATCCCCAGGGTAGCCGGCTAATGTGTGGCAGTCAGAAACAAACACCGCACCTTTTAAGGAACGTCATATTTTCAAGGATGACTGCGTTGCCATAAGCCACAGGCAAAATCACTTTCTTCAAGCCTGGCTCAGCGCTGCAAATACGGGCTATTTATAATTATTTAGTTCATATTTAAATTTCGATTAAATAGATTGACGGGCTAATTTTTGCCAATGTTGCTGAATTCTAATAATAAAATGATCTATCTCGGTGGAATTCCTTGCAAGTGTTAGGTTTTTGTTAAAGTATTAAAATTGTCGTACGAATATTTTCTTTTGTATGTTGCTCGTTTCTCATTAAAAGCACATTAGGGCTGCGATGTGCTGCGATGCCGGTTTTGTCCCAGATTGGCGTCATGTTTGTCGTTATAAAAGCACTACTTATAGGGAGACCATGAATGAATACAAGCCCTCACACTCTGTATCAGGCAATGAAGCTAGCGGTGGGCGGAAGCTCCGTTGCTGGCTTTGCCTTTAGTACGCCGTTATTGGCGCAAGATCAAGATGATGGCGTTGAGCTGGAAACCATTAATGTAACCGGCTCGCGTTTGATCAGCCAAGTAGATATCGAAGGCGCGGCGCCCGTTACCGTATTAGATCGCACCGATATCGAACGCATTGGCTTAAACGATTTGGCTGAAGTCATTCGCCAATTACCTTCCATCACCGGCTCACCCTTGGGTACCTCCACCAATAATGGTGGTAATGGTAGTTCCTTGGTGGATATTCGCGGTTTAGGCTCCATTCGTACTTTGGTTTTGGTGAATGGTCGCCGTGATATTTCGGGTGGCGATTTATCGGTGATACCCATTTCCATCGTTGAACGGATTGAAGTCTTAAAAGAAGGTGCTTCGGCCATTTATGGTGCCGATGCGGTATCGGGTGTTGTAAATATCATCACCCGCCAAGATTTTGAAGGTGCCGACCTTACCGTACGCTATGGCCGCTCTTTTGAGCTGGTGCGCAACCCGGCTGCCGATGAAGTGGGCAACCCCGGTTTGGCCGGTAGCGATGGCGACTCAAAACGCGTGTCGTTTGTGTTTGGTAGCAGCCAAGAAAAAAGTAGCTTTGTGATTGGTTTGGAATACAACGAACAAGATCCGGTGTTCCAAGGCAATGTAGATAGCCCACAATTCCAACAAGCCTTAGGTTTAAGCGACTTAGATGATTTCTTAGCCGCAGGTTTAGGTTCGGTGAATCGCGATATCGATGGCGATGGCAACTTGGGTTTAGCCTCGGGCGGTAGCTCACGCAGCTTGGGCGGTTTCTTTAATACCCCCGATGGTATCTTCACCCGCGATTTAACCACCGGTGAAATTCGCCCCTTCGATGGCTGCGGTGATCCTGCGGCCTGTGGTGGCGATTTATATAACTTCGCCCCGGTGAACTTTATTCAAACACCGTTTGAGCGCACCAATTTATTCGTTCAAGGCGATTATGATCTGTTCGATAACGTGAATGCCTATGTAGAAGCACGTTATAGCAATCGCCGTTCGTCACAACTGTTAGCACCACTGCCTTACGATAGTCGTACCAATCCGGCTGCGCCCTTACCGGGTGGTGGCTTCGGTGTGCCCGCTAGCAATGTGTATAACCCCTTCGGTCAAGATTTAACCGATGTGCGCCGTCGTATTGCTGAAACCGGTGGTCGTGATTTCGATAACGAAATCAACCAAATTCAATTAAACACCGGTCTGCGTGGAACCTTTGGTGAGTTGGCACCCACTTGGGATTGGGATGTCAGTTGGCAGTGGGGCCGCCGCGCCCGAATCGATACCGATCGCGGCCAGTTTGTTGGTGCTCGCTTAACCAATGCTTTAGGCCCATCGTTCTTCGATGATGCTGGTGTGGCGCGCTGTGGTACTCCCGATGCGGTAATCGAAGGTTGTGTGCCGTTAAACTTATTCGGCGGTGTGGGCACCATTACTCAAGATCAGCTGGATTATGTTTCATCAGCTTTGAATGATCGCTCCACCACCAAGCGCCAGGTTTTAAATGCCTCGGTTAGTGGTGATTTAATCGACTTGCCTGCCGGTCCGTTAGCCACTGCGTTTGGTTATGAATTCCGTAAAGAAGAATTCACCTTTACACCTGATTCCGGCAAAGCCACCGATGCGGTAACCGGTAGTACTGGTGGTCCTACCAATGGTGAATACGATGTGGACTCTTTGTTCATTGAGGTGCAGATTCCCATTCTTTCAGGTTTACCTGGTGTTGAATTATTGGAAATTGGCGGCGGCTTCCGTTACGACGATTACTCCACCATCGGCGATACCGGTAACTTCCAGGGTTCTATTCGTTGGCAGCCTATTAAGAGTGTGTTGATTCGCGGTAGTTACTCTGAAGTCTTCCGCGAGCCCAATGTGGCCGAGCTGTTCGCCTCTCAGTCCGACAATTTCCCGCAGGTGCAAGACGTTTGTTCCACCGGTGTGTTGGGCGATAACGATGCACCCAACCTCTACGAAACCCTGACGCCAGAACAACAGGCCCGCTGCCAGTTAACCGGTGTGCCCGAGGGCGGCTTCTTCCAGACCGATACCCAGGTTCGTTCACGTGTCGGTGGTAATCCGGATCTGCGCCCTGAAACTGGTGAAACCTATACCATTGGTATTGCTTGGTCACCCGAGTTTATACCCGGTTTCTCATTAACTGCCGATTACTGGGATGTAGATCTTAACGATGCCATCACCACCATTGCCGCCGGTAATGTGGTTTCCCAGTGTGTGGTGGAAGGTAATCTGGATCAATGTAATAACATCAGCCGCTTTAACGATGGCAATGTGAATGCCATTGTGGCGGCGAATACCAATATCGGTGGTGAGTCTGCATCGGGTGTGGACGTTGCCTTTAACTACAGCACTAACACGGCGTGGGGTTTATTCGACTCACGTTTATTGGTGACTTATCTGGATGAACGTGAATCCACCGTATTGAACACGGTGGATGCTGCGGGCCGTTTTGAAAACCGTAATGGCTTAAGCCGTGGTGTTTATCCCGAGTGGAAAGGTAACTTCAATGTCGATTGGAGCTATGCCAACTTTGGTGCGTCGATCAATGTCGACTATCTGGGTTCAATCGATGAATTTGATACCGATGCCTTAAATGCCTTACAGCCGGGTCAGTCTGAAGACAGCGCTTTCTTCCAGAAAGTCGATGCGGAATGGTATGTGGATTTGGTGGCGCGTTATAACTTCAGCTGGGGTACACAAATTTCGGCGGGTGTAACCAATGTGTTCGATAACGATGCGCCTTTCATTATTGGCGAGTTTAATGCCAACACCGATACCGACACCTATCGTTTGTTAGGCCGCTCGTGGTTTGCGCAAATGCGTCATAGCTTCTAAGGCATGATGTAAAGCTTGAAGATTTGAAAAGAAAACTCTTTTTAAAATCTAGTTCTACATAAAGATAATTAAACACGTTCAAGCGGCTGATGAAGCGCAATATCATCAGCCGCTTTTTTTATGTATACGATAAGCGGTTGATGTTTTTTTATTGGGTTCTTGAAATTTACCTTTACTGTTTTTGTTTAAATTTTTATTGGCTTCACGTCATC
>JAKSCJ010000490.1 GCA_022360675.1 Lysobacterales bacterium | reverse complement strand
TGCCACACTTTTATTAGAAAGTGGGCTCGACATTCGCTATGTGCAACGCCTCCTTGGTCATAGCAATATCTCAACCACGGAAATTTACACACACGTAAGCGATAACTCACTTAAGAAAGCCCTAAACACCTGCACAAAACGGAGCGCTTTTTATGATTGATTAATGATAACTAGGAATTATGGATATCTGCTTACACACTATTTGGGACATACAACACGACTTCATAGGAGGAACAGAAAGATTTTTAGTTGAACTAAGCAAAGAGTTAAATTTATTAGGTCATAACTCATTTATAGTTTGCACAGGCGATAACACTAAAAAAGAGATACAAGGCGTTCCTGTGTACGGCTTTATCCCATGCGACTATAAAAAATCTTACTCTAAATATGGAGAAGCCAAACTCAGTTATCTTCGAGAGAACTTTGTGCAAGGAAAAAGTTATATTGAAGGTTTAAAATCCTTAGCAAAATATACCCAAAACCAAGTTTCCCAAATACCTCACGACGTCATCCATCTTAATTCATTTCCATCTTCAGTTTTTTTTTCATCCACAGCACCAGTTGTTGTGACTAATCATGAAAACGAGGCGGAATCTGACAGTTTATGGGGCAAAGGTTTTTTTGACGAGTTAGTGTCGTTAACAAATAGCAACAGTTCTACTTTTAGAGACCACTTTGCACACGTAGTCCCTAGTCAATACTACGCTGATAATTATTCCGAAAGATTCAGAACCAATATCCTTGGAATTAACCAAGGTGTAAACTTATCGACATTTAGACCTTACAAAAAAACTAGTGGACAGTACAAGTGTGAGCCTATAAATTTATTGTTACCATCTCGTGTAGACCCGCACCAGAAAGGCCATGATATTGCTGTTCGGGCGTGTAAAATTCTACTAGATCAAGGGATCGATTTTAAATTAACGCTAACAGGAGTTAGGAATGATAATAAAGCATCTGTAAAAGAAGTTTCAAAGATGGCACGAGAAATAGGTGTAGCTGATAAAGTTGTATTCCAATCTTACGCTGATATAAACACAGCGTATAAAGAGGCAGACATCGTCATTTCCCCAGAAAGATACTGTTCATACGGTTTATCAATATCTGAAGCCCTTTCTTTGGGCATACCTACCGTTTTAAGTGCAATTCCCACATATATTGAAATCGCTAAAAGCTACAAGCACGCACACTTTTTCAGCACTGGATCAAGTGAAAATTTAGCGCAGACGATAATCGAAATACTTCCTACTCTGAAAAGCAAATCTAACTATAGCGAACAAATTAGGTTCCGTAAAAAGTATGATTTTAGAGAGTGCGCAAAGAAATACAGCGAAATATACCTTCGAGCTGTTTCGTAAGTGGGTTAATCGTACTTATTTCTTCTGAATCTCTGAAAATACTTTTTTTTCTTTGCAATAAAGGTAGGATTTCCGTTCTTAATATCAAGGCTAAAACATACCATAGCAGGGTATTCATTGGAGGGGCAAACTAACACATGCCCCTCATATTTCTTCTCTTTTAGCCTCACTCTAACTCTCCTCCATCCTTCCTCTGATGGAAAGATAAAATATCCCTCCCCAGACTCTCTCCTTTGGTATTTGCAAAGATCAAAAGATTGACTAATACCGGGGTTTATATCTATTACGTCCGGGTTTCCTAATTTAGACCAGCAAATAGGCTCTCTTATGATCGGCCTGAAATGCTTATCGCTCAGAATTTGCTCGCGCGGAAATGCTAAGTCAGTGTTCTCATGTTTGTATTCGGGCAAGCGCTCCTCTAAGCACACGTCCTCTTTAGGTAGGATATCTTCTTGGTTTACACCATACAAAGTAACTACCGCCACACAATCCTTTGCAACAGTCCGCCCATAGTTTTCAATTTTAATAGACCAGTAAGTACCTGTAGAATCATGTAGTGGATTAATATCCTGATAACGAACAATCACTCGAGGCTTATAAAAATTTTTTAATATTTGTGCGCCCAAAAAGGCGCCAATTGTTGCAGTAAAAAGAGAAACTACTAGCTTTCCAAGCATGGCTGCAGTAAAAAGAGAAATGGCAAGTTTCTCGAGCAGTGCATCCATAATTCCTAGTTATCACTACTAAAAGCATCAAATTTAGCTGTTACTCACACATTCTGAAAACCACGAATAACAAAATAATCTAATCAAATAAAAACTAATTCAAAACCAAAAATCGTAAGTATCTAATTACTCTTAAGAAAGCCCAGAAATTATTAATCTGGGCTTGTTCCCATTTATTAAACTTAACCTTCCAACAGCACCACATTTTGACCAGGGCGCAAACGTTCGTTACCGCGAATAACCACTTTACTGCCCGGGTTAATATCGCCTTCGACGGCGATGTTTTCTTCGTTACCCACACCGGTAATCACTTGCACTTGGCGGGCGGTCATGTCGTCGTCAATCACAAACACCGAGATGCCGTCGCTGCGTAACACTAAGGCATCGCGTGGCACAGCCAAAACTTGTTGGCTGGTGGATGTGGGAATGGATACACGTACGGTTTGGCCAGCGGCATAAGCATTAGCAGGAACATCCAAGCGTACTTCAAAGACATGTACGTTTTGATTGCCTAAAGCCACCACAGTGCGCACGTCGCCAGCACCGCGTTTGCCTGCGCTTTGCAAGGTGAGTTCTTCACCTACACGCACATGGGGCAGGTAGTCCAAGGGTGCGCGTGCCACCACTTCCAGGCTTTGGTTATCGATCATGCGCACCACGCTATCGCCTGAAGACACACGCTCGCCCGGATTAATCAAACGCTCCACCACCACACCATCGAAGGGCGCGCGCATGCGGGTGCGTTCGATTTGATCTTGCATTTGCTCCAAGCGGCTGCGCGCCACGGCCAGCTCACTTTGCATGGCATTGCGATCGGCCACGGTCAAAGCTAACGCACTTTCGGCGGCCAGATTATTTTTGGCTAAGCGCTGTTGGCGTTCGGCCTCGCCTTTGAGGTACACCAAGCGTGCTTCCACTCGACTTACCTCGGCGCTCAGCTCGGCCTCACGCAGACGCAGCGCGGTGTCTTCAATCACGGCGATTTCATCGCCAGCTACAACCACGGTGCCCACTTCAGCAACACTCAGCATGCGCCCGGCCACCTCAGCGGCTAAGCGCGCATCGGAGCGGCTCACCACGGTGCCAGCCACCCAGGTTTGTGGCGCCATTTCAGCCACTTGAGCTTCGGCCACACGCACTTGTGCTGGTGGCGGGCCATCGCCGGAAGGGCCGCCTTGAGCCCAAGCTTGAGCGCCCATCACCAGGCTCAACATACTGCTTAACAATACAGCCCGGGCCATTTGGCTATGGCGTAAAAAACGGCTGACGATCATGCAATTACTTCCTCAGAGCCCTGGGGCTTATTAACAGTTTTTTTAACAGCTTGCGCCTGGCGCTCTTCGCCCAAACGCAGCAGACTGGGCAGCAGTACCAAGGTAAACAGCGTACTCACCAACATACCACCCACAATCACCGCAGCGAGGCCACGATACAGCTCGCTACCCGAGCCCGGATTCAGCAGCAGCGGCAACATGCCGAAGATACTGGTCATGGTGCTCATCAAGATGGGGCGTAAACGTAAACGCACGGCGGTTTCCACTGCACTACGGCGATCCAGACCTTCTTCGCGCTCACCCTGGCGCGAGCGATACACCAATAAGATGGCGTTGTTCACCACTAGGCCCAACAAGATCACAAAGCCAATCATGGTCATGAGATCCATAGGCTGGCCCACGGCTAAATCCACCAGTCGCAGGAAGATAATTCCACCTACCGTGGCCATGGGAATCGTGGTGATGACCAGCAGGCTGTCTTTGAACGATTGGAACAGCGCGCTGATCAACAAATACAAGATCACCATGGCCAACATAAAGCTGCTAGACATACTGCCCAAGGCCTCGTCCAGCGCTTCGGCCGTGCCACGGAAACGAATCACGCCATCGTCGGGCAGGCGATCGCGAATCACCGGCACCACCTGGGTTTGCACCAGCTCCAGGAACGACTCCATGGCCACACCACTGGGTGGCGTTACCTGCAAGGTGATGGTGCGACGGCGATCCACCCGACGAATTTGGCTGGGTCCGGCGGTACGAGTCAGTTCAGTCAGCTCGCCCAGTGTTTGAATTTCACCGCTGGGCGTTGCCAATGGAATAGAAGCCAATTCTTCCGGCGTGGTCCAAGGGTCGGAACGCATGACGATATTCAAACGACGGTTACCGTCGAAGTACTCGCCGATAAACGCGCCGTCGCCCAAAGAGCGAATCACCGTGGCCATGCGTGGGCGATTCCAACCCACCTCGGCAATACGGCGATCATTGGGAATCAGG
>JAKSCJ010000305.1 GCA_022360675.1 Lysobacterales bacterium | reverse complement strand
TTCTGGCGCTAATGAAGTGCTAGCAACGGTGGTACGCGAGCGCAATAAAGTGGATTCGGGTATTGCGGTTATCAGTTCCACCATTCGTGATGTTGAATTAGAAACTCTAGCCGCCAATATTGCCCAGGCAGTGGGTTTGCGTTATGTGGCGAATATTCAGTTTAAACGCGATCGCCATGGCCAGCCCAAACTATTGGAGATTAACCCGCGCTTTCCCGGCACCATGTCGCTAACGGTGGCCGCTGGGGTCAACATGCCTGAGATGTGCTTGCACGAAGCAGCAGGACTTGCTCTCGACGGCCATTATCCATTTAAAGAAATCTCGATGGTGAGAACCTGGCATGAAACCTTTATTGAACAGGGAGAATTGCAACTGCTTGCAGAGGCCCCGTGATTACCTGGTATGACGTTGCCAATTACGCCTTGGCATTTACCGTCGTTTTAGGCGGTATGCCTTTGTTTGTTTCGATGTATCAATTTGCTTTAGTGGGCGTACACGGGGCGAAGAACCATTACCCCAAGTGCCGACCTTACTTTCCGAAGGTCTCGATTTTAGTACCGGCGTGGAATGAAGCGCCGGTGTTGGATGCCACCATCGAAATCTTAATGGATATGGATTATCCCCTGGAAAGTTTGCGTATTTACATTATCGATGATGCCAGCACCGATAACACCCCGGAATTAATGAAGGAGAAAATGGAACAACACAAAGGCAATGTGTTCCATTTGCGCCGTGCCAAAGGTGGTGAAGGTAAGGCCCATACCTTGAACTTTGGAATTAAGGCGGCGCTTAAAGATAACTGGACCGAGGCCTTGTTGATTATGGATGCCGATGTGCTATTTGAAAAAAGTGCGCTGCGCAAGATGACCCGGCACTTGGTCGATCCAGAAGTGGGGGCGGTAACGGCCTATATCAAAGAGGGCAGTGCGCCGGGCAATCTCTTTACCCGTTTCATTGCTTTTGAATATATCACCGCCCAGGCGGCCTCAAGGCGCGCCCAAAACGTGATGAAGTTTATGGCCTGTTTGGCTGGTGGTGCGCAACTGCATTCAAAAGATAATTTAATGGATATCGGTGGTGCCATCGATACCTCCTCGTTGGCTGAAGACACCTTTACAACGTTTAAAACCCAGTTGGGTAAACGTAAAGCTATTTTCGATGGCAACGCGATTGTGTGGGCGGAAGAGCCCGACTCAATTCAGTCGGTATGGAAGCAACGTTTACGCTGGGCACGGGGTAATATTCAGGTAACGCGCCACTTTAAGCGCCTGTGGTTGCGTAAGTCCATGCACGATAAATTGGGCAGCCTGAAGTTCTTTATTATTTGGTTCACCATCATGTTGATGCCGGTGTTTATGATTATCGCATCGGTGGGTTTGGTGATCTTATTCTTTACGAATTTTCCGCTGTCGTGGTTTTTATTTAAGTTGCTGTGGATACTCAATGTTATTACGTATCTGTTTGTGACTTTGTATTCATTCATGATTGATCCTGAGAGCGCGAAAAAATCATGGGTCGAGGGATTTATCTTTCCCGGTTTGATTTCTTTAGTCATCATCATTGTGTCGTTTATTCCAGAACTATTAGACCGGCTCGTTGAGCAGGCCATTTACGCTGGCACTTCTGAAGTATTAAAGGTGAGTGTGCAAGCCGCTGTGCTGTTTATGTATTCGTGGCTGGCGGTGTGCATGATTCCGGCCTATACGGCCAAGATTGTTGAAACCAAACCAAAGCTGAAATTTCTGGCTAAACCCTTGTTGTTGATCTCAGGTTTTGGTCCGTTACTGTGCGCCATTACCTTTGCATCTTATGTGGCTGAGTGGAAAAAGCAGGAGATGAAGTGGGACAAGACCGAGAAGACGGGCAAAGTGGCGATCAAGAAGTAATTGATCGTGAAGCGCAGTTTTTAGAGGATATTCAAGCCGATGCCAAGTACGAGCGCGGTTTAATTGCCAAAGAAATTTGGGTCGTGCTGATCTTGGTGGCTTTGATTATTATCCGGGAGGTGTTTTTACGTGCCTGGGTTATCAGCCTTTTTTAGTTCCGTATTACTCAGCAGTGTTGCTACCGATAACACCACTGCAAAACCCGTTGCCTGCGATTGGGAGCAGGCCTTTCAATTCTTAAACGCCCAACAACTCGCAGACGCTGAAGCCGTCTTTCAGGCCTGTAGCCAGGACGACCCTGAGGGGCGCGCTACCTTTTATCTGGGTTTAATTGCACGTCAGCAACAGGATCTAGCGCGCGCCTACGCCTTGTTCCAACAAGCTTTGGAACGCAGCCCGCACGATATCACTTTTCTGTTGGAGTTTGCGGTGGTGTGCGAATGGCAAGGTAATCTTGCCCAGGCCGAGTCGGTTTATCAGCAGGTCACCGGTATTGAAGAAAATAACTTTCCAGCATTGCTAGGGCTGGCCAGATTGGCGCATTGGCAAGGCCGGATTGACGAATCTTTGGAACGTTACGATGCGCTTTTAATAGCGCAGCCAGAGTATGTGGCAGTGCTTGATGGAAAAGCCCGCGCACTCATGGCCGATTATCGCTTAACAGAGGCCGAGCAAACCTTCCAAACCATACTGGCCAGCGAGCCGGAGAACGCCGGCGCTCAGCAGGGTTTGGCACAAGTAAAAGAAATCTACCGCCACAATCTGGAACTCAGTGGTGGTATTACCCAAACCCCAGGTGAAGACTTAGCGCGCAGCCAGTTAAGTTATAGCTATCAGCATTCGTCCACGCTGCGTCTAGGCGCGAATGTCATCATTAACGAGGCCGAGGTGGCGGGGCCGCCGGATAGTGGTATCCCCATTAACCGTGCAGTCAAAGCCAGTTACTCGGCCTTTGTAAGCTATAAGCCAGCCGCTGCTTATGATGTGTTCTTCTCTTATCAGTACGATGAACTGGCCTCTTCAGTAACACAAAATAAGTTCCACCTGGAAGGTAGTTATAAATTCGGCCAACAGCGTGTGTTTGCCGCAGCTATACCCTCACTCATTAATGGCACCGTGGTTAATACCTTAACCTTTGCAGGTTATGAGTATCAGCTGGAAGACCGTTCCACGCTCAGTGGGCAATTCTTCTATGCAAACGACATCGACTTTGCCGATAGCAAAGCTTTGTCGCTCTCATACACCAAGCCTATAGCCAAGAAGAGTTGGTTGCGTGCTGGCAACAGTATTGGCTTAACCTCAGGTGAATTCGATTACACATTAGCGTTAAGCGGCATGTTATTTGTAACGGATCAAATTGGTATGTCCTTTACCTTTGTCAATAACTTCGATAACAACACCCGAGATATCAGAGCGGGCCTTCGTTACGAGTTTTAACCGGCGATAAAAACAATGGATTTAGTAACCTCTATCGCAAACTGTTACGTTTTCCAATACGTTTAATAGCGCCAAAATAAATTTGACTCGGCTTTTTAACTTAACGTTCCTTTTAATTGTTGATGGCAACGTTATATAAAGCGTTTCGTTTAACTTGCTTGCAGCACATGATGGTTTTCGATCTCGCTTAAAGCATGTCGGCAAGCCACCAATAACAACTGAACCATAGTGTCAAAATCGTCTTCATTACCATGGAACGGATCGGGAATTCCCAATAATTGATTGTAAGGTAAATAGTTTACTAAGGGTTTGATTTTGTGTTGGTTATTGGTTCCCATCTGATTTAAAAAGTCATGATTTCGACCATCCATCGGAATGATATGGTCGAACTGGCTTAAGTCTAGAATTGTTACCTGCCGGGCGCGTTGATCAGAGATATCCACTTCTAGTTTCGAACAAGCGTTAATCGCACGGGTATCGGGTGGTTTGCCGATGTGATAATCGGCAGTACCTGCCGAATCAACAATGTATTGATTACTTAAACCACGACGCTCAATAAACCATTCAATTATTCCCTGTGCACTTGGTGAACGACAAATGTTACCTAAGCATACGAATAATACCTTTTTCATATCCTCACCTTCGTTTGACTAGTGTAGCTAATAAAACTAAAAATAAATCAACTGTTTTAAGCATAATGCATTGCGATGGGGTGTCAAATGTGTGGGATCGTTGGAATAACTGCGAAACGCGAAGTAGCACCAATGCTCATTAACGGTTTAAAAGCATTGGAGTATCGCGGCTATGATTCGGCAGGAATTGCCGTTCTTAATCAACAAGGATTCGATATCTGTAAAGAGTTGGGTAAAGTCTCGGTCTTGGAATGCCGCGTACAACAAGCACCTCCGAAGGGATACTGTGGTATTGGGCATACACGCTGGGCGACTCATGGCAAGCCTTCAGAGCAAAACGCGCATCCCCATACGTCCCATGGCAGCATTGCTGTAGTGCATAACGGTATCATCGAAAATCACAGTTTGTTACGCGAAAAACTGCTGGCAAATCATTACGATTTCCACTCAGATACCGATACTGAAATCATTGCTCATCTTATTCATTGGCAAATGTCGAAGGGCGAGAGTTTTGCTCAAGCATGCCTTTCTGCCATCAGTCAGTTAGAAGGCGCTTATGCCTTGGCGATCACTTGCGCCTCAGAACCTGGACGTATCATTGCAACCCGTAAAGGTAGTCCTTTAATTATTGGTGAAGGCAGTGGTGAATATTTTGTGGCTTCAGACATTCCCGCTATTTTGGCCGAGGTCGAGCAGTACTATTATCTAGAAGAAGGTGATGTGGCCGATCTCACCGCCGATTCGTGCAAAATATTCGACGAACAAGGACGCGTGGTAGAACGCGTTGTTAATTATGTTGA
>JAKSCJ010000444.1 GCA_022360675.1 Lysobacterales bacterium | reverse complement strand
GCATTCAAAGGCTCCTGCCTATGAATGCTTGCTCAGCCGTCCTGGCTGAGCATTGCCTACGGTTTATCTAAATTTCTTTGGGAAGAGGTTAAAAGCTTGTGCGAGGCTTTTGCTCAGTAAATCTTAGATATTGATTAAAAGCAGAAACGCTTAAGTGTAGTTAGAATCCAATTAATCCCACCGCTCGCAACAAAATACAGGCGAGCACGAGCAAGGATGCGAGTGCAGTGATCAAAGGCAGGATGCCGTTTGATCACGATCGCCGAGAACGTTCGACCAACCTGGGAATTGCTAACTTCACTCCAGCAGCTTTTGGTACCTTTTGGCTGCACCAAAAGGTACTCGCCGCCACACGCCAGTGGTTCTTAAGAAAAAAAGCAGTTCTAGGTGGCGAAACAATAATGAAAGCCTGACCTAAAAACCTAGCCAGTATCCTGCAACCAGAGTTCTGTTTGATCACGATCTAAGGCGGCGAAACAATAATAAAAGCCTAATTAACCAACCCAAACCCAAACTTCTCCCCAAACTTATCCACAACCCACTAACCACCCCAACCCCCACGCTAAACCCCAATAAAACACAACAAAAAAACCAAAACCAAAAACCACCCCCACAGTTATACAAAACTTATCCACAAGCTGTGCATAAACCCAGCACAGATCCACAGGTGAAAAGGCCATACCAATAGCTAAGGTGACCTAGCCTTCAATCTCGCCGATAATAGGGGTTTGTTTTTTGGCCGCGCCGGCCCATGGATTGTGGAACTAGGCATGATGAATTCTGAATACCGTAAGCCCTTAGCGGGTACTGATTTAGAGTATTTCGACACGCGTGCAGCGGTGGAAGCGCTGAAACCGGGTTCGTACGATACCCTGCCCTACACTGCCCGTGTGCATGCCGAGAACTTGGTGCGGCGTTGTGATCCGGAAATTCTGAACGAATGCTTGATGCAGTTGATCGAGCGTAAACGCGAGCGCGATTTCCCGTGGTTTCCGGCGCGGGTAGTGTGCCACGATATTTTGGGTCAGACCGCCTTGGTGGATTTGGCCGGTTTGCGCGATGCCATTGCCGATCAGGGCGGTGATCCGGCGCTGGTGAATCCGGTGGTGCCGGTGCAGTTGATTGTGGATCACTCTTTGGCGGTGGAACACGGTGGTTTTGTACCCAACGCCTTCGAGAAAAACCGCGCGGTGGAAGATCGTCGCAACGACGACCGCTTCCACTTTATCAACTGGACGCGTAAAGCCTTTAAAAATGTGGATGTAATTCCGCCGGGCAATGGCATCATGCACCAAATTAATTTGGAGCGGATGTCGCCGGTGGTGGGCATTCAAGATGGTGTGGCTTATCCCGATACCTGTGTCGGCACCGATAGCCACACGCCCCATGTGGATGCATTGGGTGTGATCGCTGTAGGTGTGGGCGGTTTGGAAGCCGAGAATGTGATGCTGGGCCGCGCTTCGTGGATGCGTTTGCCCGAGATTGTGGGTGTGGAACTCACTGGCAAACCCCAGCCGGGTATCACCGCCACCGATATCGTGTTGGCGCTGACGGAATTCTTGCGTCAATCAAAAGTGGTGGGCGCGTATTTGGAATTTTACGGTGAAGGTGCGGCGGCGCTGACCTTGGGTGATCGCGCCACCATCTCCAACATGGCGCCTGAATTTGGTGCCACGGCGGCCTTGTTCTATATCGATCAACACACGCTGGATTACCTGCGCCTCACCGGCCGTGGTGACGAGCAAGTGGCCTTGGTGGAAAACTACGCTAAAACCACCGGGCTGTGGGCCGACAGTCTGGCCAATGCGCAGTATGCCCGAACCTTGAGCTTCGATTTATCTGCCGTGGTGCGCAATATGGCGGGGCCGTCGAATCCGCATTCGCGCGTGGCCACCACCGATTTGACCGCCAAGGGCATTGCCGCGCCTTACACCGAAACCGAAGGCGAAATGCCCGATGGCGCGGTGATTATTGCGGCCATCACCAGTTGTACCAATACCTCAAACCCACGCAATGTGATTGCCGCCGGTTTAATGGCGCGTAATGCCAATCGCAAAGGCTTGCTGCGTAAACCCTGGGTGAAAAGCTCGCTGGCACCGGGTTCTAAGGCAGTGAAGCTGTATCTGGAAGAGTCGGGTCTGAAGCAAGAGTTAGAAACACTGGGCTTTGGCATCGTGGCTTTTGCCTGCACCACTTGTAATGGCATGAGTGGCGCGCTGGATCCTGACATTCAGCAAGAAATTATCGATCGCGATCTCTACACCACTGCGGTGTTGTCGGGTAATCGTAACTTTGATGGCCGTATCCACCCCTACGCCAAGCAGGCATTTTTGGCCTCGCCACCGTTGGTGGTGGCCTACGCCATTGCCGGCAGTATTCGCTTTGATATCGAAAAAGATGTGCTAGGCCACGACCAAGATGGCAACCCGGTGCGTCTGGTGGATATCTGGCCCAGCGATGAGGAAATCGATGCCATCGTGGCGGCTTCGGTGAAACCCGAGCAGTTCCACCAGGTGTACGAGCCCATGTTCAACGTAAAAGTGGAACAAGGCGACAGCCTGAGCCCGCTGTACGATTGGCGCAAGATGAGTACGTATATTCGCCGTCCGCCCTATTGGGAAGGTGCTTTGGCCAAGCCGCGCACGCTTACCGGCATGCGTCCGCTGGCGGTGTTGGGCGATAACATCACCACCGATCACCTGTCGCCTTCCAACGCCATTTTGGCCAGCAGCGCGGCGGGCGAATATCTGGCCAAAATGGGCCTGCCCGAGGAAGACTTTAATTCCTACGCCACCCACCGGGGCGATCACCTCACCGCACAACGTGCCACCTTTGCCAACCCCACGCTAAACAATGAAATGGCCGTGGTGGATGGCGAGATCCAACGCGGTTCACTGACCCGTGTGGAGCCCGAGGGCAAAGTGATGCGCATGTGGGATGCCATCGAAACCTATATGGATCGTGGCCAGCCTCTGATTATTGTGGCCGGTGCCGACTACGGCCAAGGCAGCTCGCGCGACTGGGCAGCTAAAGGCGTACGTTTGGCCGGTGTGGAAGCCATTGTGGCCGAAGGTTTTGAGCGTATTCACCGTACCAATCTGATTGGCATGGGTGTGTTACCGCTGGAATTCAAAGCGGGAACCGACCGTAAAACCTTAGATCTGGACGGCAGCGAAACCTACGATGTGAAGGGCGAACGCACACCGAGCGCGGAGCTTACCTTGGTGGTTCATCGTCGTGATGGCGAGCGTATCGAAGTACCGGTGACCTGCCGTTTGGATACCGCCGAAGAAGTCTCCATTTATGAAGCAGGCGGCGTATTGCAACGCTTCGCCCAAGACTTCTTGGAATCGGCACAGAAGGATTAAACCATGAGTGTTCGCCCGCAAATTAAAGTGCCTGCCACCTATATTCGTGGTGGCACCAGCAAAGGCGTGTTCTTCCGCTTGGAAGACCTGCCCACCTCGGTGCAAGCGCCCGGCCCAGCCCGCGATGCTTTTTTAATGCGTGTGATCGGTAGCCCCGATCCGTACGCGAAACACACCGACGGCATGGGCGGTGCCACCTCCAGCACCAGTAAAACGGTGATCGTGAGTAAGAGCAGCCAGCCCGATCACGATGTGGATTATCTCTACGGGCAAGTATCGATTGATCAAGCTTTTGTCGATTGGAGCGGTAACTGCGGCAATCTCACCACTGCCGTGGGGCCGTTTGCCATTGCCAATGGCATGATCGACGCCGATCGCCTGCCCGAAAACGGGGTGTATCCGGTGCGTGTTTGGCAAGCCAATATCGGTAAAACCATTATCGTGAACGTGCCCATTTCCAATGGTGAAGTGCAAGAACTGGGTGATTTTGAGCTGGATGGTGTGACCTTCCCGGCCGCGGAAATCGTGCTGGAATTTGTCGACCCCGCCGATGCCGACGCCGCCATGTTCCCCACCGGTAACTTGGTGGACGACTTGGACGTACCCGGTTTCGGCACGCTGCAAGCCACCATGATCAACGCGGGCAT
>JAKSCJ010000082.1 GCA_022360675.1 Lysobacterales bacterium | reverse complement strand
TTTACGGCCTGCCACCTTTGCGATATCACCAAGGCCTACGTTTAGCCACTGCGCGTCAACGCATTATGAACGGTGAATCCATAAGCTTCATTGCCGAGCAGTTGGGTTTTGCCAATGTGTCTTCATTCTCCAGGGCTTATCAACGCCATCACCAACGGCGTCCTTCCTGCGATAAGCCTTGATGACCCGTCCTTTATTGTTAGTCGTTTATCGGCTGGGCTAAGCGGAATAAGCAATTTCGGTGCACGATTTCATCGCTTCATCCTGCTACTTTCATGGGCTGATTTGGTCTCGTTTGGCTTGGTCTTGTTTGATGCGGCCTGGGCCGTCGTTTTGAGCGTAGTGAGGAGCACCATGGGCATCCGTAAATTTGCAGTACCGTTGATAAGCGCATTGGCTGTGGCTTTCAGTCATCCGCTAGGGGCCGAGGAAAAAGCAGAAATTAAAGACATACAAACCTTTGATACTTTGGCTTCTGAGTTTTCTAAGGCCTACACCCAGTTGGAATTACCCGACTTGGAGCTGTCGTTTATTACCAATCTGGAAAACCTGGGCAGCGCGGACGTTTTAAGCCATCAACAAAGTGTCTTTACAGGTTTACAGAGCCAGTTGACTCGTATCGATCAACAGGCCTTGGATGTGTGCCGCAAGATCGATTACTCCATTATGAGTGACGAAATCGAGCTGGGTTTGCGGCGTGCGGACTTAGGCCTGCGTTTTGTGGAACAAAAAGTGGATCTGTCGGCGGTCAAAAGCATCAATGAACTGGCCATGGGTGAGGCGTGGTACGGCTATTTTCTCGATCGCTGGAATAGTGCTCGTTTAGAACCCGATGCCTTGTATCAATTTGGTGAAGCGCAGCTCAAACGCAGTGTTGCCCGTTACGATGCGATTCAAGCGCAACTAGGGTTTAGCGGCGACGATGAAGGTTTTGCCAAACATTTGGCCAACTACAGCCAAACTTTACACGATGGTGAGGCCATCTTAGCGCTGTTTCGGCAAAAGCAAGCCCGGGTTTGGGCACGTATGCATCAATTATTCCCGCAGTCTTATGGCGTGTTTCCCGCGCGCATTAAATTATCGGAATTAGGTGAAGATTTTCCGGTAGAAGGTTATTACGAGCCTACTGAAGAAACCTTCTATTTCAACTTGCTGAAAAAAGGCTATGAAGAACGACAAACCGACTGGTTGTTCTTACATGAAGGCTCGCCGGGGCATCACTTCCAAATTCGCGCCGAGCGCGTAGGCAAGCGCTGTAAAACGCAATTACCCAGTATGTATTCTCCCGCCTATTCGGAAGGCTGGGCTGCCTATACCGAAAACTTAGGTGAAGCGCTGGGCTTGTATACCACACCAGAAGCCAAGCTGGCCGGTATTGAATGGGATATGGTGCGCTCAGTGCGGGTGGTGTTAGATGTTGCTTTAAATCAATATGGTTGGAGTGACCAACAAGCCTTAGATTACTGGCATGCCCATGTGCGTGGACAAAAACACTTGGCACAACGGGAAATCGATCGCATGCGCCGCTGGCCTGCCCAGGTCATTACTTATAAATACGGTGCCAATGTATTTGAAACCGTCAAAGCCCAGTATTTAAAAACGGCAGAAAACCAAGAAGCCGCCGTTAAAGCCTTCCACGATGCTGCCATCGCCTATGGTGCCATGCCCTTGCGGACGTTTGAAGAATTATTCTCTGATTTAGTGAAGAAACGCATACCAGCTGATTCCTGAACGAATAGCATCTGACCCATTTTACTCAAGCGTGCTGAGTTGCTATCTCGATGCCACCATATATAGACTTACTTACTAAAAATACTAATATTAGTAGCGTATACGAATTTTAAGGGTTTGGTTTCATACAACTGATAAACGAATGCTTATGAATATTAATGGATATTAAGGAATGTACACGGACGATAGTGAGTAGCTTGGAATCGATCGATGGGTATTTATCATAGAAAATTAAATGCGATTTTATTTTTAACACTAATGCTCATCAGCTCATTCTATTGGGCTGGTGAGGATAGCAGCGATCTTCAAGATTTACGGATCTAGGCGTTTAAAGCGCGCGCAGATTTTTTCTATTCCGGTGTACTCGGTGAGATGTTAGCAGTGGTGCAGTCAAAGCAAGAATGCATCGATAGGCAGCTTGCCGAGACAATGATTGATGCTGATCCACCGAACATTGATGAAATCGTCATTAGGGCTATTTTCCCAATCGTTACCAATAGTCTGCTGAATTACCGAATTTATACGAACCATTATTCGACTAAAATGCTCGGTATTAAGGAATGCTAGAAAATTGGTAGCGCACTACGATTGCTACACAGCATAATGAATTGGATGAATAATATTATGTGTGAAGTTAGTAAAAGCCGTTGTGTTATTGGCTTAAAATTTTACTTAATTGTGTTTGGTCTTTTAGTGTTAAGTGATCTCGTGAAAGCAGAGCTCGACGAGCAGAAGCTTTCAGTGTCTGTAATTGAAGCTAATGAGTCGAGTGCTTTCTATACACCTTATCGTCGGCTAGAGCCAAAAATTATCAAAGAGGCAAGAGATATCGCTTGGGATAAGGAAGCTAAGGCCTATCTGCCGCGAGGTCAATTGATTTCTGGAACCTTAGTAATCACTTTGAATGAGTCTGTTA
>JAKSCJ010000240.1 GCA_022360675.1 Lysobacterales bacterium | reverse complement strand
GGCCAACTTAAAAGCGGCTAATTATTTTCTTTTGTTGGTGTTTTCTTTTGTTGCGGCTTTTTGGGTGTTCTAAAAAAGCCACAACCATTTCCCTTCCCGACTTGTAGCGTGAGACTTTACCCTGCACCATGCAGGGTTTTTTTTTGCGCTAACACTCACCTTGTTTTTACGCCTCAATCGGCCGTGTATAAACGCTTCAGCCAAAGCAGCGTTGAGACTGTGTTTTCGTTGTCTTTTCAGCGCTTTTTCAACAAGGGTATAGACAAGGCTGGCACCGAACTAAACAAAGCCTTACAGTATCGCTCTAAACCCTTTTTTTACCGCGTTCTTAAGGCTTTTTGTATAGACATTAAGAACGCCTTTTTATCGACTTGACTAATGGATTAAATACGGTGTCTGACCCTTCATTAAACGAAGTGGTTTCTGCAACAGCAACCGCTCCGACTCTGGATACTTCTTCCACTTCAACGCAAGCCATCGTGGTACTGAAATTTGGCGGTACCAGCGTAGCCAGCGCAAAGACTTGGCGAACCATTGCGTCCCTAGTGCGAAAGTACCAGGCCAAGGGTGAGACGCCAATACTCGTGTGTTCAGCCTTGGCCGGAGTTACCGATTTACTGCAACGAATCGTGAATAACGAACAAGCGGACGACGCACTGGCGGAAATCCAACAAAAACATTGGGCCTTAGCCCATGCTTTTGGCGTTAATGTAGAAGCGGCCATGGGCGAGGCTTGGCTAAGCTTGCAGGATTTGTATGCTAAGCGCCGCGACGAGGCGGCTTGGCATGCCCAGGTAATGGCCTGTGGTGAGCTCATGAGCACGCGTTTAGGCGCGAGTATTTTGCAAACCCAAGGCATTGCGGCGTATTGGCGCGATGCCCGCGAAGCGCTGCGTTGTGAAACCACCGATAAAACGCGCAAACGGCATTATCTTAATGCTGAGGTTAAGCCTGCCAGCAACCCGCAGTTGGTTCAGAAATGGCGCGAGCAAACACGTTTTGAACACGATGCTCAACAAACCAACGAGGCCGCAGCCCAGTGTTGGATTACTCAAGGGTTCATCGCCCGCGACGACGACCATGCCACGGTGCTATTAGGGCGAGGTGGCTCCGATACCTCGGCGGTGTACATGGGTGTGGTGCTTGATGCCAAGCGGGTGGAAATCTGGACCGATGTGCCCGGTATGTTCAGTGCCAATCCGAAGGTGGTGAGCAGTGCGCGCCAGCTGCGTCATTTAAGCTATCGCGAGGCCCAAGAGATTGCCGCTACCGGCGCTAAAGTGTTGCATCCACGGTGCATCACACCACTGCGCGAAGCCGCTATTCCCTTGCATATCGACTCCACGATGCAACCTGAGCTGCAAGGGAGTGTGATCTCTGACGAAGCACGGGATTTTGGTGCGCAGGTTAAAGCCATCTGCTGCCAACGAGGCATTACCCTGATCAGTATGGAAACCTTGGGTATGTGGCAACAGGTGGGTTTTTTAGCTGAAGCCTTCCAACGTTTCCAACGCTTTGGTTTGTCTATCGATTTGATTTCCACCTCTGAAAGCAATGTAACGGTTACCCTAGATACCCATGCGCAAATGGTGGATGAATCCATTTTGGACGCATTAAAAACCGAGCTAGAAGCGATTTGTCGTGTGAAGATCATCACCGACTGCGCCTCGGTCAGTTTAGTGGGGCGGGGGATTCGCACTATCTTGCATCGTTTAGGGCCGGCGCTGGAGCTGTTTGAAGAACGCAAGATTCATCTGTTAAGCCAAGCCGCTAACGATCTCAACCTGAGCGTGGTGGTGGAAAGCGATTATGCCGACAGCCTGGTGCGTCAGCTGCATCATTTATTAATTCCGCGCGATGCACGCATTCCCGAGGAATCGGTGTTTGGCCCGTTATGGCAGCACTTAGTGCAGCCCGAAACCATGCCCCAAGCCACGCGCCAACCCGCGTGGTGGCGTGAGCAAAGCCAAACCCTGCTAGAGCGTGCTGAAGATCATGCCGCAGCCTATGTTTATCACTTGCCGACGGTGCGTCAGCGGGTTCAAAGCTTACAGCAGCTCGATAGCGTCTCACGCATCTTGTATGCAATGAAAGCCAATTCTCACCCCGAGGTATTGCGCTGTATTCGCGCCCAAGGGGTGGGTTTTGATTGTGTGTCTTGGGCCGAGATTCAATATCTGCGCGAATTATTTCCCGATCTCAGCCCGCAAGAGGTATTGTTCACACCCAACTTTGCACCGCGTGAAGAATATGCCGAAGCGCTGGCCTGGGGCTGCACCGTAACTCTGGATAACTTGGCCATTCTCCAACAATGGCCCGATTTATGGCGCGGCCAGCGGGCGTTCTTGCGCGTGGACCCAGGTCAAGGTCATGGGCATCATCAAAAGGTCAAAACGGCCGGTGTACACTCTAAATTTGGTGTGCCCTTAGGCGAGCTGGAAGAAGTAGCCGAGCTGTGTGCGGCGCTTAATCTTACGATTCATGGTCTGCATGTACATATTGGCAGTGGTTTAACTCTGGCAGATAACTGGCGTCGCAATGCCGAGCTGTTGATTCAACTCACTGAGTTATTTCCTGCGGTGGAAAACCTCGACCTGGGCGGTGGCTTAGGCGTGCCCACCAAAGCGGGCGATAGCGAGCTGGACTTAAAAGAGCTGGATGCGGGTTTACGCGAGATTCAAGCACACGCACCCAAGGCTTTAAACCTGTGGTTGGAGCCGGGTCGTTATTTAGTGTCGGAAGCGGGCGTGTTGCTGGTGCATGTGACCCAAACCAAAGGCAAAGGCCAGGTGCGCTATGTGGGCGTTACCGCGGGAATGAATGCACTTATTCGTCCTACCTTGTATGGCGCGTACCACGATATTGTGAACCTCAGCCGACTAGACGAAAAACGCCAAGAGCTGGTGAATATTGTCGGCCCCATTTGCGAGACGGGCGATATCTTGGGCTTAGATCGAATGCTGGCACCGTGCCAAGAAGGCGATGTCTTGCTGGTGGCCAATGGCGGTGCCTATGGCGCAGTGATGGCTTCACGCTACAATCTGCGCCCGTTGGTGGCGGAGGTGGTGTTAGATCCAGCCCGCCAAGAGGCACTCGATAATTTAGGCAATGTGGCGTGAATGAATCTACGGTAGCTGCTTCGGTAAGCAACCCTGCTGTGGCGGAACCTAAGGGCTCAGGCTCTTGGGCTCCGGCTCAGCGTTTCCACTTTTTAGGCCATGAGTTCGATCAAGCGCGCGGTGAGTTACAACTGCACTATCGACTCGAGCCCGGCGTCAGGCTGTGCGAGCGCTTTTATTTTCCACTCGATCAGTTCGCTGATGAAGAAATGCTCAATTCGCCCGCTGTGCAGCAAGCCTTAAACGCCTTGTTTGATGCATTACATTGGGTGGCTGCGGTGAGTTACTGGAAAACCAGTTGCCCGCGCGAGTTGGTGTTTCATCAACGCAGCCCCGATGCTTGGCAGGCCGACTTTCTTACGCGCTTGTATCGTCAAGGTTTAGCGGAATTCGCCCATGTTAATAATGTGGATTTAACGTCGCGCATCGACTTTAGTACCTACGCGGCAGATTATCCATTCAGTGCCCAATCGATCGAGTTACCGGCCCAGGCACTGGTGCCCATGGGAGGTGGGAAGGATTCATTGGTGGTGTTGGAGCATATGCGCCAACACTTACCCGTGCGTTGCTGTGTGGTGGGGCAGGCCAAATTAATTGATGATGTGGCAGCCAACACTGGTGTGCCTTTAGTGCGCGTGCGTCGCCAATTAGCACCTGAGTTGAAGGCGCTGAACGAGGCGGGGGCGTGGAATGGGCATATTCCTATCACCGCGATTAACTCGATTGTGCTCAGTATCCTGGCGTTGCTGACGGGGCACCGCTATTTGGTATTTGCCAATGAGCGCTCTGCCGATACCGCCACCCGCATCACGGGTGAAGGCGCGGGTGTGAACCATCAATACAGCAAAAGCTTTGTTTTTGAGCGCGACTGGCAGCACTTCTTACAGCACTATGTGGGCGGCGTGCAGTGTTTCTCCTTGCTTAGGCCCTGGCGTGAACTGGCGGTATGCCAGGCGTTCGCCCGTTTGGAGCGTTACCACGAGGTGTTTTCCTCCTGTAATCGAAACTTTCATTTGACCGGCTCCAAGCTCAGCGGGCAGGGGGCGGCCGCGCGTTGGTGTGGTGTGTGCCCTAAGTGCCATTTTGTCTTTTTGGCTTTAGCGCCGTTTATGGCACCCGCAGCCTTAGCAACTATTTTCGGTAACGATCTGTTGGCCGACTCCAGCCATACTGATGCCTACGCAGCTTTGCTGGGATTGGCGGGAAAGCGCCCGTTTGAATGCATTGGCGAAGTGGCGGAGTGCCGCGCTGCGTTATCGGCATTGGCGCACGATCAGCAATGGCAACAACATGCCGTGGTGCAAGCTTTATGGCCCAAGCTCGCAGCGCTTCAAATGGTTCATCCCGAGCCCGATTTAGCACAGCTGTTAGCTCCGCATCCTGAACACGCAATTCCCGCCGCCTTTGCGGGGCCCTTGTTGGCGACAACATGAATAACCGGTGCATAACGCTTAACGAGCTACGACAGGCTCGCTGGGCTGTTTTGGGTTTTGGTCGCGAAGCCCAGGCTTTGGTACGTGTGATGAAAGCACGCTGGCCTGATTGCGCGATTCATGTTTATTGCGAACAAACGCCTACCCTGGCCGATGACTTACCTTTTAGCGTTCAAAATGACGACAATGAAACGGGTGACCAGCTTCATGTTGGGCCTTTTGAACACACCGATTTTGACCACTACCAGGTGCTGGTGAAATCGCCAGGTATTAGTCCTTTGCATCCGGGTTTGATCGATTTACCTGAATCGATACCGGTGACTTCCACCACGAACTTGTGGTTTGCCGAGCGCCCCGACCAACGGGTGATCGCCATTACTGGCAGTAAAGGAAAAAGTACCACCTCGGCATTGCTGCATCATGTGTTGCAGTACTCGGGTGTGAAGGCACGCCTGGTGGGTAATATTGGTTTGCCATTGATCGAACAATTGGAGGCCCAAGCCGATTGCTGGGTTTTGGAGTTGTCCAGTTACCAAACCCGTGATCTACAAGCTTGCGCCGAGGTGGGCGTGGTGTTGAGCTTATTTCCCGATCATTTGGATTGGCACGGCGGAGAACACGCCTATTTTCGCGATAAGCTGAAGCTACTCAATTGCTGTAAGCAGCCCTGGATTCCCCAAGATCTGCGCCCGGCCATTGTGCATTGGATGCCTGAATGGCAACAGCCAGATCAAGCACCGCCACTGGTCGATATTTTGACGGAAGCGGGTATTCATCCTGGCAAGCTGGGTGTGATGGATGGCGACCAATGCCTGATGCCCACGTACGAGCTACCTCTGGTGGGCGCGCATAATCTACGCAATCTCTGCGTTGCTTGGACCTTGGCGCGGTATTGGGGCATCAGCGACCAAGAGATTCGCTCAGCCGTGGGCCATTTTCAGGCCTTGCCACATCGCTTACAGAATTTAGGACCAATCGGTCCGCATGTTTTTATCAACGACAGCATCAGCACCACACCCCAAGCCAGCATTGCCGCGCTGAGTGCGTTTTCAGGCATACCCACCACGATTTTAATCGGCGGGCACGATCGTGGTGTGGATTGGAGCGAATTTGCTGACTATGTTGCACAACAAGCACCCCAAGCCATCATTGCTATGGGGGCTCACGGCCGTCGCATCGTTGCGGTGCTGGAAGCTCGCGCCTGTGAGGCTTTGAAATCACGTGTGCACTGGGCAGAAAATCTAAGCCAAGCCGTTAGCTTGGCCCGCCAGGTGTCTGTCTCCGGTAGCTATATTGTGCTCTCGCCCGGTGCACCGAGTTATGGTGAATTTGCCAATTTTGAAGCCCGAGGCCATGCTTTTAAAGTGTGCGCTGAGCAATCACGCTAAAGTTCAGCAAGATTCTGTTTTACTGGGGAAAATGTTTGAGCAAAAGGTGGGTCTTGAGCGTGGCTCTCGTGCACTTAGGCATAAAAAAGCGGCAGGCCCTAAATACGATGATCAGTGGGGAGGATTGATCGAATCGAGGGAGTGCTTCGGATAGGGCTCCGCCGCTCATAGAATAGGACTACGCCGGTCCGACATAGTTCCGCTATTGGCTTGTTTTTTTGTCGGCTTTTTCTTGCTCGCCTGAATCGCTGTCAGCGCTATCTCTGAGTG
Organism: Lysobacterales bacterium; assembly: GCA_022360675.1. GTDB lineage: Bacteria > Pseudomonadota > Gammaproteobacteria > Xanthomonadales > Wenzhouxiangellaceae > JAKSCJ01. Next base: position 9,400 of record JAKSCJ010000240.1, on the reverse strand, counting down.
CTTGTTGGTGTTGCTCTTCTTGGGCCATTAGTTGTCGCATGCGCTGCTCGGCTAACTGCTCTTGCTTTTGAGTACTTTTGTGAGACTGCACGACGTTGGCCACAGCTGTTTTTAAGACGCCATCGCCGACAATATTCATCAACACCAAGCCCAAGTTCAGCACCTTCAAACAATCGGCGATTTCCAATTGTTCAATGTTATCGGCAACTTGGCGAATTTGTTTTTCTTCATCGGCGCTCACATTTTGCATCAGGGCCATACAGTGGGTTGGCAATGCAATTTTGATTTGCGCGTAGCTGTCGATCCCCGCCATGGCTTTTTTAATGGCTTCAGAGCGCTGTTCGGCGCGCATTCGATCCACTTGGCGGTCGGTGGCGGAAAGCAGAACTTGCAACACAGCGGCGGGGCCCACGGCTAAATCGTGATCGCCCACACGCACGTTAAATAAGCTGCTGCGCAGGATCGACATGGCACCAAAGGCCGCAGCCATGGTTTGGGTTAGCTCAATTTGGACGATGGTCATCATTTTTCCGAGACCAAAATCCCAATTAAAGTGTTGAATAAAATACAGCGCCAGTACAGCGCCAACCGCGTTGAGGAGCGTGTAAAAAAAGCCCGATAAGTTTCTTACCGCACGAAAGGGCGAGTCGGGATAGCGCGACATAAGTTCAGTCGCACCAACGATGGCCCCGATGATTGATACCGCAGCGTAGCTGATGATGTGGAGTTGTTTTTGATGAGCATCAGCCATGGATGCAATAGCAGAAACAATCAAATTAAGCGTGTTTTCGTCCATATACGCTTTCCCTGCCCAGTGGTCAGTTGCAGTAATTTCAGTAATGACTGAAATTAGTCGAACAATGTCTATTTGAGGGTCAGACCCTGAAAATAAAACGCTGTCGGGAGTAGGAAATTATTATTGTGTTAATCGTTCAAGAGATTGTAGCGATCATTAGAATGCAGAACCTGCGTCCATAGCCGGTATTTTATGGAGAATGGCTCCAAAACTAGCGTACAGAGCAGGCTGCTGACGCATACGTCAGTTGAACAGAATGGTCAGTCTATATGAATCTTGACCATTGTTTAAGCGAAAACAATCTTCCCTGTTGATGTTTCGCCTCACAGTTTCCGAGGTAATCGCCACGAACTGGTGTTCGTTAGCGAAAAAAACAGTAGCAGTGCGTAGGAATTTCGAGTGGCGTCACCCACGCTGGCTAAAACGCGAATTGATGCGAAAAAAGCTAGCGCTAGGAAACGACGGCGCTTAGATAATAGCCGCTTTGACTATGGCGCTTTTAGTGAACGTATTTGGCCGCCCAGCGACCCAGCGTGGTGAGTTTCACCATATCGAGATCGGATGAACTGGTGACCTCGACGAATTCCATTTTTTTCAGCTGATCTAAATGGCGCAGTGTTTCGATAGTCGAAGTGCCTTTGGCTTCGAGCAGCGATTTAATGCACATTTTGCCTTCGTGCTCGGCCAATAATTGCAACAGCAGCAACCAGGGTTGCGCTTGCTTGGGATCGGGCGAGTGAAAACTTGAGTGTTCAGCTGTATTGTTTGGAGTTCCGGCGGGAGGGGAAGGTTCCGCGGTTTGTGCTGTGTTATCGGAACCGACGCGACGGTCCGAAGCCGACGAATCGGGTTCCTGCTCGGGTGCAGACTTGGCAGTGTCACGCACGGCGGCATGGCCGTTGTTGCGGGACGAACGGCTGATAAATTCTGAAAATAGATCGGCGCGTATTTGTGATGCTGCCATAGGAATTCTTCTTCGCGCTTTCGGTTATCGACCGGGGTTATAGATTAAGACTCGGTACGTTAATACTGAGTAATTCTCGCGACAACAATATATCATGACTGGCCAATAAGCTACGGCCCTTCGGGAACAACTTGCGGTTTATTACCCGTTCGCCAAGTTAAGTTGCTTCATTGGACCGCTTTATGATCGAGGCTGAATGTGCCTTATTATTGATTTTGGGTCGAAACTTCTTACCCGCAAGACATTAATTTGTGATCTACGGTGAACACGGCTCAAATAATCGATAGAACTAACGGTTAGATAGAAAGAAAATTTGATGATGAGCGACAATCAATCGCCCTTAAACGAATTTAATCATTTAAATATCGTTTTGATCGAAACCAGCCACCCCGGCAATATCGGGTCAGCTGCCCGTGCAATGAAAGTAATGGGTCTGAACCAATTACACTTGGTCGCACCCAAAACCTTTCCTAATGCCCAAGCTACCGCCTTGGCTTCGGGTGCGCAAGATGTTTTAGCCAACGCCACTGTCAGCCCAGATTTAGATTCGGCCATTGCCGATGGCCGTTTAATTTTGGGAACCAGCGCCCGTTTGCGCAGCCTGGCCTGGCCCCAGCTCGATGTTCGTGAGGCGGCGGCGCTAGCGCGTAAAGAGGCGCAAAAAGGGCCGGTTTATGTCTTGTTTGGCCGTGAAAGCAGTGGGCTGAACAACGAGGAGTTACGCCGGTGCCACTATCTAGTGCATATTCCCACCGCCGATGACTACAGCTCGCTGAATTTATCGCAAGCGGTCCAAGTCTTTAGCTATGAGCTGCGCATGGCTTTACTCCAAGGTCACGCCCCTATGGTTGAACCTGCCGACTACGAGCCGGTGGGCGACGATAAGATGGAAGGCTTATTCCAACACCTAGAGCAGGCTTTGTTGGAGCTGCGCTTTCTCGATCCTTCTCATCCTAAGCGTTTAATGTTGCGCTTGCGTCGTTTATTCCTGCGGGCGCGTCCCGATGTTAATGAATACAATATCTTGCGCGGAATTCTAAGCGCCATTGAGAAATTCGCGGCTAAACAGTAAGGTGAGAGATCGTCAGGGACGATGGGCTTTTTCTGGTGCCAGCGTTCCGGATTTTCCGCATTAGGGCTGTTTTGTAGGGCAGATTGGAAGAGAACCGCAGCATGTACTTACCCGAACCCGTTCAAGGGTGGCTGCACAGTGGCGAGTACCGCCATGTGCAAGGCACCGAAGTGTTTGTCCACGATAGCGGGCACGGTGAGCCTTTGGTGTGCTTCCACGGATTTCCTACCAGCAGTTTCGATTGGCATCGTTTAGAGCCGCTATTGGCGCATCGTTTTCGGGTGATTTGTTTCGACTTTCCTGGCTATGGCTTGTCTTGCAAGCCGCCCGATCGCAATTACCGCATCGCCGATCAAGCTGATGTGGCCGAAGCCTTATTGCAAGACTTAGGTATCGATCAATTCCATTTGCTGGCCCACGACATGGGAGCCACGGTAGCCTGCGAGCTGTTGCAGCGTATTGAGCAGAAAAAAACACGCTTAAAAGCACGCAGTGTGAGTTTGTTAAACGCAGGCTTGTACATGGATTTGCATCAACCCTTGCTTACCCAACGCTTACTCAGAACCCCGTATATCAACGGTTTGGTGGCGCGTTTCTCGAGTCGTAAGGTGTTTATGCATCAATATCCAAAGGTGTATGCACGGCCCCAGGATTTTGACGCCGAGCATTACGAATGCCAATGGGCTTTATTATTGCATCACCATGGTCGTCGGGTGCTGCATAAGGTGGCGGGCTATATGCGTGAACGCATGCGCCATAGCGATGTTTGGTTAAGTGCGTTGAAGAACTCGGCGGCACCGGTGCGTTTAATCTGGGGCTTGGAAGATCCTATTGCCGTGCCTGCCATTGCCGATCGTGTGGAGCGAGAGCTGAACCCTGCGTTAGTAACACGACTCACCGGCGTGGGGCATTATCCGCAGCTTGAAGAAGCGGTGAGTGTGTACACGCTGTTAAATGAGTGGCTTTAGCCGCAGCGCAATGCTTACGGTGCGCTCCTATGATGAACCATCAGCTGCTTAGGCGTGGGTCTTCAGCGGTGGAATGCAAAGAAGTGCCTGGCGTGTAGTAAATAAACTTCACCGGCTTCGGAGCCGATAAACGATGCCAAATACCCTGGGGAATCACAAAGCTGGTGCCAGCCGTGGCCATATGCAGCTCGATCGAGTGGCCACGTAGTAATTTCACCTCAAAGTTGCCCTCGAGAATATAGAAAAACTCGTCGGTATCGGGATGCATTTCCCACACCGGAGAAAGCCCTACCACCTCGGCGGCGCCAAAGCTCTGGCCGTTGAACTCCAATAAATTAATGAAAGTGCCACTGGGATGCGCCTCGATTTCAGAGAGGATGTCTTTGACTTGCATAACGCGCTCCTAATGCTTCCCACCACTGGGAAGTAACAGCTAAGAAATAACAGCGGCTCTTCGAGCTTCGCCTTAAGCTTCATCTTGAGTTTGGCTTAGCGCTGGCGGTGCCGGCCGCCTGCTTGCGATCTACTCACGATATTGAGCCGCACTAATAAACTGTTCGAAGGCCTCACACCAAACCACCACCGTGTTGTAGCGATTGATATTGTGCGAGGCCTGCTCCCCATCGATATTCACGATGAAGTTTTCAAAAGTATTGACATCCCCCACTCGTTGCATGCTGGCTTTATGCTTCAGGAAATCGGCTTTGTTATCGACATACTGTGGCGAGAGATAGAGCTTGTAGTCGGGCCCGGGCGCCAATAAGCCATGCAGAGCGATATGCTCTTGGCTCACGAAAACGGTGCCTTGTCCCCAGTGAAAGCGATCACTGCCAGGTAGGTCGCGGCGAAACTCGCCGGTGTAAGGCGCGTTTTCACCTAGCGCTAACACGGTGGGTGAATCGGGAGCCGCTGGTGCAATCATAAGCGGCAAGTAGTAAATGCCCAACATAAAGCCCAACGCTAAGAAAAAGCCGTGGCTAATGAGTAGTAGCAACCATTTTTTCATGAAATTTGACTCGCCTTTAAAACGAAAAGGTGTGTGCCTACGTATTAGGTTTAGCCACCATAGCTGCTAAACCTAGTATTACATTAGACAACGTTTGCTCGTGTGAACTTTCGTTACTGTGACTATGGATGTAAAAGGACCGGTGGATTTGCGATTGGTGTTCGCTATGGTTTGGTTGAGATCTAAGGCGGGTGAATGAAGCTGGGGTACTTTGAGGCGGTTGCGTTGGTAGTGCACCTGATAGCTCAGGCGCACAGTATTGAGTTTAGGCTGCGCTAGCGGCTGGCCTTGGTGTGAATCCAGTGTTTGCGCTGCGATTTACTTGAAGACGTCGGCGCAACCGCCAAACTCGTTGAACTCAGGCCCCCAACGGCGTACATCGTTGGCGCGTCGCCAGCGTTCGTGGAAGAACTCCATCAAACACGGGCCGCTGTCTACCTGAATCATGAGTGTGTCGAATTCGCGCGCTTTTTCGTAAGCGGGGTATTCAAAGCTCCAACCAAAAGTAATGCCGCCGCGTCGTGCCGCATAACTTTCCCAGAAGGTGACGGGCTCAACCCAGAGCTCAATATCGGCATCCCAAGCCAAAAACTGACCATCGGCAAGCGAATGCACTTGGCCATCGCGTTGGCCGGGGGCGGGTTTGGCAGGTTTTGATGCGCTCATGCCTTCGGCTTTTGCTATGCTGCTGAACGCTATTGTGCTCATTATTGCTGCGAGCAGTAACGCTGCAGACCAGGTGGCTCGGTTCGATCGCGCTGTAATCATGGGTGCTTCCCTCATCAGTTTTCCCCCTTGAGATGATGAATTGTGCAAGCTTACCAGAGCCTACACCATTTCATGGCAAATAAAGTCAGTAACCAGACCAAACCCTAATGCGGCGTCAATAGACGATTTTTAGCTGTTGATTTCTGCTTGAGAATTAGTGTGCTGGCTTTTAGTTCAAGGTCTGTACGAAATAGGGCATGAAACGGTGAGATTTTTGAACAAACAGGTTTAAGGGCGCTTTTACTGGTGTCACGATAATGATGATCAGTGTGACAGTTTTTATTCATCAACTTTTTTAAAGTAGGTCTGCCTTGTATTAGTACGCTTGCCTTTGTGACAGACTGACACAAGTATTTTTATTGTGAGAGTGCGTGTTGATATGCTGTTTTTATTCTCCATAAAATAACGTTTGTTCTAAAATTAAGCTTTTGTTTTAACGATTTAATTTGATTTTTATTAACGAGTGATTGCTTCAGTAACTAAATAATGTATTGATTGGTCAATAAAGAATTGATGGCGCTAATCTTTTAAAGCTTTTAATTATCAGTTAGTGATTATTGATAAAAGAATATTTAGCTAATAATATCTAGATTGTGCTTGTTTGCTTAGGTTAAACAGCAATAAATATTAGGCTTAAGGGAAGAGCAAAATGATGCGAAACGTGATTTCCAAGGCTGTCTTTCGTTTACAAAAACTATTCATAAAAGCCTTAATAGGCTTGTCTTTACTCTTTTCATTACTCTTGGTTAGTGGCAATGCCCAGGCGCAAAACAGCTGTACCATACCGGCCCCTGCGCTAAGAAACTTTGCGCTCTCGCAAACCCTGCAAACCTGTGATGATTGCACATCGGGTGCAGTCAACATGGGCTTTACCATTAATTATTTTGGTACTAACCATAGCAATATCTTTGTGAACTCTAACGGTAATGCCACCTTTGGTGGGGGCTTTACTGGCTTTACTCCCAGTGGCTTAGGATCCGTATCAGAAGCAATCTTAGCGCCTTTCTTTGGTGATGTAGATCTGCGCGGCGCTGGCAGCATTACCTACGATACGACCACTTTAGGCGGGAGACCGGCCTTCGTCATTAATTGGAACGGTGTGGGGTATTTTTCGAGTGCTACAAATCGTCTAAACACTTTTCAAATGGTTTTAGTTTCACGCGCTGATATTGCGCCCGGCGATTTCGATGTGGAATTTAATTACAACCAAATTCAATGGGAAACCGGTGATGCCAGCGGTGGCAACGATGGCTTAGGGGGGGCGTCGGCGGTGGTGGGTTATTCCGACGGTATCGTGGTCTCGTTTTTGGAATTAACCGGTTCTTTAGTGAATGGTGCCTTTCTCGATGGAAACCCCAACACGGGCCTAGTTAACGATGGTACTGGTGCGCAATGTGGACGTTATTTATTTGAGATTCGTAATGGCACACCGCAAGTCGTTTTAGGTTTTGATAAAAGCTTTAATCCCAGCACGGTTAATTTAGGCACAACTTCACGCTTACGCTTCAATATCGATAACACGGTAAACATTCTTGATGTCGCCAACATTAATTTTACCGATAACCTGCCTGCAGGCATGCAGGTTGCCAGTCCACCCAATGCCAACACCACTTGCACTGGAGGCACCATTACGGCGGTGCCAGGTTCTTCAACTATCAGCTACAGCGGTGGCAGTGTAACGGGTTCGAGCACTTGCCGTGTGGGTGTGAATGTGGTCACTGCCAGTGCGGGAAATTTCGTCAACATTAGTGGTGATCTCACCTCCGATGTGGGTAATAGCGGTACGGCTACCGCCACTTTGACTGTGAACAGTGTGGTGGATATTGCACTGAGCCAGACGGAATCGGTAGATCCGGTCGTGGCCGGTTCTGGGCCCAATAACTTGGTGTATGTCTTAACTGCGGCTAACAATGGTTCGAATAATGCAACCGGTGTGCGGATTGGTAATAACCTGACTTTACCTACAGGTGTGAGTGTGTCGTCGGTGACGCCATCTCGTGGTAGCTTTGCTGCCGGTGAATGGAACCTAGGTAATCTTAATGCGGGGGATTCTGAAGCGCTAACCATCGTATTGACAGTGGGAGCTGGTGCCGCCTCAGGCACAAATGTGATAAGCAGCCAAGGCACCTTAAATAATGTCAATGAAATTGATAGCAACAATGCCAATAATACGGTTAACACCAGTACTTCCATCGCCGCCAATGTGGATTTAGCCTTAAGTCAAACCGAATCGATTGACCCGGTGCTTGCCGGCTCGGGCGCGGGTAATCTCAGCTATGTGCTGCGTGTAGATAACAATGGCCCGGTAACCGCAACGGGCATTGTGATTAACGATGTATTAAGCCTGCCGGCAGGAACCAGCCTGCTTTCAAGCACCCCAAGTTTGGGCAGCTTTAATGGTAGTAATTGGAGCATTGCTAGCTTAGCGCCCGGCGGTAATGCCACCTTAACCTTAGTACTTACGGTGGGTGCTACTACGGCACCCGGTAATAACGTGATCAGCAATCAAGCAACCTTGACCTCGGTAGCGCAGCCTGATTCTAATCCCGCTAATAATAGTGTGACGACTGCCACATCGGTGAGTGCTGCTGTGGATATTGCATTAAGCCAAACGGAGTCGATCGATCCGGTGGTGGCGGGTTCAGGTAACGGCAATCTGACGTATATCTTACGGGCACGGAATAATGGCCCATCGTTAGCTACGGGTATTGTGGTGGCCGAAGCCCTCACATTGCCCAGCGGTGTGAGTTTAAATTCAGCCACACCTTCTCAAGGTACGTTCAACGCCAATAATTGGGCACTGGGCAGCTTGGCTCCTGGTGCTGAAGAAACACTGACCTTAGTGATTACAGCAACTGCTAACGCCCAGTCGGGTACGAATGTGATTGCCAGCCAAGCTAATGTATCGGCGCTTAATCAAACCGATACCAACGCGGCTAACGATACCGTGACTACCGCCACCTCTATTAGCCGTGCTGTCGACTTGGCCTTAAGCCAAAGCGAGTCCATCGATCCGGTATTAGCGGGGTCGGGGCCAGGTAATTTGACCTATGTACTAACCGTATCGAACAACGGGCCTTCCGATGCCACGGGCGTGAGTATTAGCGATAATCTAACCCTACCCAGTGGGGTGAGTTTAGATTCTGCCACACCTTCCCAAGGCAGCTTTAATGCCGGTGTTTGGAGCTTAGGCAATTTGCCCGCCAGCGCCAGTGAAACCTTAACCTTAGTGTTAACTGCAGCGGCCAATACCGCGGCAGGTACAGATGTAATTAGCAGTGCCGCCAGTGTCTCGGCACTGAACGAATCTGATAGCAATGGCGCGAATGACTCAGTCACCACTGCTACATCGGTCACATCATCCATTGATCTGGCTTTGAGCCAAACCGAATCTATTGATCCAGTCATCGCGGGCTCGGGCTCCGGTAATCTGACCTATGTGCTCACTGTCGCGAATAACGGGCCTTCCAATGCCACGGGTGTGAACATTGCCGATAACTTAAGCTTACCCACAGGCGTGACTTTAGATTCCACCACGCCTTCGCAAGGTAGCTTCAATGCGGGAACTTGGAACGTAGGGAACCTACCCAGCGGTGGCAGTGAAACCTTAACCTTCATCCTCACCGTGGCGGCGAATACCGTGGCCGGAACCGATGTGATTAGCAGTGCGGCCAATGTGGCTTCAGCCAATGAACCCGATAGCAACGGCGCGAATGATGCGGTCACTACAGCCACCTCGGTGGAATCATCCATTGATCTGGCGTTGAGCCAAACGGAATCCATCGATCCCGTTGCTGCAGGCTCCGGTGCCGGTAATCTCACCTAT
>JAKSCJ010000275.1 GCA_022360675.1 Lysobacterales bacterium | reverse complement strand
GGCACTAAGCCGAACAAACCCAGTAACACCATGATGCTGATGGCGGTTACATCGACCCGCACCCACTCGGTAACAAACAGCGTGCCAGCCAGCAGGACTAAGCCCAATACCAGAAGCATGTCGGTGGTTAGGCTTAGTCCTTCCATCTTAGTTTTGCTCCCGGCGGAAGAGTAAATCCCAAACGCCGTGACCCAAGCGCCGACCTCGTTGTTCGAAGCGAGTCACCGGCCGCCAGTCGGGTCGTTCGGCATAGGCACCCGGTGCCACTACATTAACCAGCTCAGGATGTTGGCCACAGACCTCCATCATTTGCTCGGCGTAGTGTTCCCAGTCGGTGGCCATGTGAATGACGCCGCCCACTTGCAAGCGTTCCACCGCCATGGCTAAAAACTGAGACTGAACCAAACGCCGCTTGTTATGGCGTTTTTTATGCCAGGGATCAGGAAAGTAAATGCGTAAACCGGCCAAGCTGTTGGGTGCAATACGATGCTTGAGGAATTCCACGGCGTCGGTTTCGAGCACACGTACATTGTTCAGCTCGGCAGTCTCGATAGCGCGTAGAACATGACCCACACCTGGCCGATGAACCTCTAATCCCACAAAGCCATGATCGGCTTGCTGTTGCGCCATCCACACCAGGGCATCGCCGTTGCCAAAGCCGATTTCCAGCACCAAAGGTCGGTTGTCGCCAAACAAGCTCTGGCTACTGATTTGCGCGGGTGTTTCGGGCACACCGAAGCGGGGCAGTAAATCTTCCAGCGCTTTGGATTGTGCGGGCGTTAAGCGACCTGCCCGGCGCACGAAGGAGCGAATACGGCGATCGTGATCGCCATTGCGTTCGTCGCTGGACTCAGCGTTGTGCTCATCGCTGTTGTCGGCCGCCACTGGCTCGCGTTCTGAGCCGTGTTGCTCTGAACTGGCGTCGTCGGTGTTGTCGCTGGGAGCTTTAGGGTCAGATTCCGGATGTTCCATAGCTTTAGCCGATCAAGCCGTCGATGGGCGATGAAGCACTGGCGAAGCGCTTGCGCGGAATGCGCCCAGCCAAATAGGCCTGGCGGCCCGCCAACATGGCGTGTTTCATGGCTTCGGCCATGAGCACAGGATTTTGTGCGCAGGCAATGGCGCTGTTCATCAGCACGCCGTCGCAGCCTAATTCCATCGCAATGGCCGCATCCGAGGCGGTGCCTACGCCAGCGTCGACGATAATCGGAACTTTGGCTTCTTCCACAATGGTGAGGATGTTGTAGCGATTTTGAATACCCAAGCCCGAGCCGATGGGTGCTGCCAGCGGCATGACAGCCACACAGCCAATCTCGGCCAGGGTGCGGGCAATGATGGGATCATCACTGGTGTAAACCATGACATCGAAGCCGTCTTTCACCAGTTCTTCAGCCGCTTTTAAGGTGGCGGGAATATCTGGGTAAAGGGTTTTTTCGTCGCCCAAGACTTCTAATTTCACCAAATTGCGGCCATCCAGCAACTCACGCGCCAAGCGGCAAGTGCGCACCGCGTCTTTTACGGTGTAACAACCGGCGGTGTTGGGCAAGATGGTGTATTGATCGGGCGAGATCACATCCAATAAATTGGGCTCATCGGGGTTTTGACCGATGTTGGTACGGCGAATGGCCACAGTAACCATTTCGGTGCCTGAGGCGGCGGTGGCCAGGCGGGTTTCTTCGAAATCGCGGTATTTACCGCTGCCGGTAATCAGGCGCGATTGATACGCAACGCCAGCAATGGTCAATGCTTGGTCTTGGCTTGCTGGTGTGGATGCAGAAGGTTCCTGGGCGCTGGAATGCGTGTCGCTCATGTTGAGATTAGCCTCCGCCGATGGCGTGTACGATTTCGACTCGGTCTTGTGAATTGAGCGTAGTCGAGGGATGTTGGCTGCGGGGAATGATTTCTTCATTCACTTCCACCGCCACCCGGCGTTGCCCCAGGTCTAATTGCTGCAGCAATGACTGGACCGTAGTGCCCTCGGGAAGGTCATGACTGCTGCCGTTAAGCAG
>JAKSCJ010000266.1 GCA_022360675.1 Lysobacterales bacterium | reverse complement strand
GATACGCTTTTCGCCGCGTAAGATGCGCTCACGTACCATGCGTTTTTCTAAGCTGCCGAACGCGCCGGAAACTTCGTCGGCGGTGTAGGCTTCGTCGGCGGTCAAGGCTTCGACCAGCTCTTGACGAACCACACCAACTGCATCGCGACGGGCCAGCTTGTCTACATTGCCGTAGGCAGCTTGCAGACCTTCGCTAGCGCTTTCGGTCACTTTCGCCAACAGCTCTTCGTTCTCAGCGGGCGCTTCCCATTCCCAAGCGGTAACACCTACTTCGGCGGCCAGCTCTTCGATGGCGGTGATAGCGTGTTGTAATTGCTCGTGACCGAAGGTGACCGCGCCCAGCATGACTTCTTCAGACAGAAGCTTGGCTTCGGATTCCACCATCAGTACCGCATTACGGGTACCGGCAACCACCAGATCCAAATCGGAAGCCGACAGCTGGCTTTCTGAAGGATTCAGAATGTATTCGCCATCGCTGAAACCGACACGGGCCGCACCCAGCGGACCGTTAAACGGAACACCCGACAGCGCCAGAACCGCAGAAGCACCGATCAACGCCGGAATATCGCCATCCACTTCAGGGTTTGAAGAAACCAGAGTGGCAATGACTTGAACTTCGTTTAAGAACTTCTTGGGGAATAAGGGGCGGATCGGACGATCGATCAGGCGAGAAGTGAGGGTTTCTTTCTCGGTGGGGCGACCTTCACGTTTGAAGAAACCACCGGGAATACGACCCGCTGCGTAGAATTTCTCTTGGTAATTCACGGTCAGCGGGAAGAAGCCACGGCCTTCGTCGGCTTCTTTACGGGCCACCACAGATACCAGTACTGAAGTGTCGGCCATGCTAACGAGCACTGCGGCATCTGCCTGGCGCGCGATATGACCGGTTTCAATAGTGACTGTGTGCTCACCGTATTGGAATGACTTACTAATCTTTTGCACGGAATCTATCCTTTAAGACTGATTCATGTACAAACGCGCCGGACCCCAGGGGAGCCAGCGCGTTGGTACTAAATAGGCATTGATAACCAGACAGGTGCTTAATGACGCAGTCCAAGGCGTTCAATCAGCGACTGATAACGCTGCAGATCCTTTTTCTTTAAGTATTTCAGCAGCTTGCGACGCTGATTTACCAGTTGCAGCAAGCCACGACGGGAGTGGTGGTCTTTTTTGTGCTCTTTGAAGTGTTCGGTCAAGTGCTTGATACGATCAGTTAACAAAGCAACTTGTACTTCAGGTGAACCCGTGTCGTTCGAGTTCAGTTGGTAGTCGCTCACGATTTGTGCTTTATGCTCCGCATTAACAGGCATGTTTTCCTCTCAAAAAATGTCAAATTAATGATTCATCATGGCGACGAGGCTTTTGAAAAAGCCCTGCAGGGACTTTCCAAAAGCCTCGCCATGCTTGAATAGTTCGTCAATTCACTACCGAAATGCTCAGACCCTAAGCCCTCCAGCCAGCGCAATGCTCACAAATGAGCCCTGCAACGAGGTGACCACCAGCCAGCTTGGGGGCGAACAGCCAAGCAATTTCTTTAGCTCTGCCGAACAACCTATTTTATCCTTTATCGGCACTAGCAAACAAGCGTTTAGGTTTGATTAAACCTGATTCTAATTTGGTGCCACAGCCGAGAAATCGGCCATCAGCTGCATAGACGCGTAACTCTTCACCGGGAGCACCGCCATCTTCGACATCGGCGTCGACAATTTGTCCGTGACAAAACCGTTGACTATGCTCCGGCCCCATGGTGCAACGCGACCAGTCACGTAGTGCATCATCACTGGGTAGTAATGCTTCACGCGGCCACTGTTGTTGTTCTAAGGCATCGGGTGTCAAAGCAGTGTCGACGTGAAAATGTGCTATCGATAAACGGCGCAACGCTTTTAAATGACCCACAGTTCCTAAACCTTTTGCGATATCTTCACCCAAGGTGCGCACGTAGGTACCTTTAGAACAATGCACTTCAAACTCAATGTGTTTGTTTGACCAACTCAGTAACGTTAATTCATGAATGGTAACGGTGCGTGCTTTACGTTCGACTTCGATCCCTTGACGCGCCAGTTCATATAAACGCTTGCCTTCATGTTTCAAAGCCGAGTACATCGGCGGCACTTGTTGTTGAACACCCGTTAGTTCAAATAATACTTGTTGGATTTGTTCTTCGTTAAGGTTTGTTACCGCTTGCGTTGCCACCACTTCACCTTCCGTATCGCCGGTGGCTGTCGCTTGTCCTAATGTTAAGTAAGCACGATAACGTTTATCGGCATCTAACAGTAAGCCCGATACCTTTGTTGCTTTACCAAAGCAACAAACTAATAAGCCATCAGCGAAGGGATCAAGCGTGCCGGTATGGCCTGCTTTTTTAGCGCGGTAACCATGTTTAACACCCTGCAAAACCCGGTTAGAAGAAGCGCCTGAGGGCTTATCCAATAGCAATATGCCATCAATTGTAAAGGTATTTTTCATTTTCTTAACAATAGCTTATTCGAAAGGCATATGATAATTAGCAATAAGGATTAAATTTTACTGGCAGAAGTAAGGATCACGACTATGGCAATTACACATCACTACCGTGAACACCATCGAAAGACGGAACCTCCATCAGTCCAATTAAATTACTCGGTACAAAACAGCCCCAGCACAAAGTCTTCAGAAGTCATTGAAGACATGACTGGCCCTTGGCTATTTAGTGCGTGGCAACCACCGGTAAACATCGAGGAAAGCGATGCTGCCATTGTTTTCACCATGGATGCGCCAGGAGTAACTAGCGGCCAGTTGAAGGTGTTAATCGATAACGATATTTTGACCATCAGCGGACACCGCAGTACGCAACAAAGTCAAAATGAAATGCTGCATCGTAATGAACGACAAGGAGGCATGTTTAAGCGCAGCTTTGGTATCCCTAAACAGATCGATAGCAGCCACATTCAGGCATCGTATCGACACGGCGTGCTACGGGTGATCATTCCAAAATCAGCCAAGCCCATCAGAAGGCCAACAAAAATTCAGCTGATTTGACTAAAGGCAGTTTGAGTAGCTGGCTTAAAAAGGGTTGCTACCAATGGCAAGCCATACCTTAGCGGTATCATAAAACACATCATAAAGCGCAAAGCGGGCTCGGCGTATCAACACCAAAGCCCACTTTAATTCGATATTCACAGAACTATCGAGTACCTAAGGAAAGACCTAGTCGGAAAGATCTAGCCTTCCTTGTCGTTAGCTTCCTGATCGTTTTGACTCGCGTTATCGGCATTATCTTCTGCAGGTTTATCTTGCTGTACAGCCGTTTCGATCAATTGATCTAAGCGCTCGCCACGCTCCACTGAGTCATCATGATAAAAACGCAGTTCAGGCACTGAACGCATGCGCAGCATTTCGCCTAAGCGAACGCGTAAAAAACCCGCTGAACGATTCAAAGCGCCCAAGCTCTCTTTCACTTGGCTGGGATCAAAGTGGGTAATGAACACTTTTGCCACGCTTAAATCGCGGGTGACTTCCACATCGGAAACCCCCACGAAACCCACTTTAGGATCCTTGACTTCGCGCTGAATCAATACGGCGAGTTCTCGCCGCAGGAGACCGGAAACCCGATCTCGCCTTGCGTATTTTCCACTCACAGTGTTTTTGCCACCTCAATGCGCTCGAAGCATTCGATGTTATCGCCAGGACGAACATCGTTGTACTGCTTCACGGCAATGCCACATTCGGTACCAGACTGAACTTCGTTCACATCGTCGCGGTAACGGCGCAGTGACTCCAGCTCGCCTTCGAAGATCACCACGTTGTCGCGCAGTACGCGAATCGGGCAGCTGCGACGAACCACACCTTCCAGCACCAGCGAACCCGCAACAGCACCGAACTTGGAAGAACGGAACACATCTTTTACTTCCGCCAGGCCCAAAATTTGCTCTTTGGTTTCGGTACCCAGCAAACCACTGATGGCTCTCTTCACTTCATCGATGGCGTCGTAAATCACACTGTAGTAGTGCAGATCCAGATCGGCTTCTTGAATGACACGGCGGGCTGCCGCATCGGCACGTACGTTAAAGCCGATGATGATCGCATTAGACGCCTGCGCCAAGGTTGCATCGGATTCGGTAATCGCACCCACACCGCTGGCTACCAGAGTCACCTTCACCTCTTCGTTGGTCAAGCGGCTCAGTGCATCGCGCAGCGCTTCCACACTACCTTGCACATCGGCTTTGATCACCAAGTTGACCGACTTTTGCTCTTCGCCAGTCATTTGTTCGAACAGGTTCTGTAGCTTGGCACCATGTTGTTGAGCTAAGCGACCTTCGCGGTTACGTGCTTGGCGCTGCTGAGCAACCTCTTTCGCACGGCGTTCGTTCTCTACCGACATCACATCGTCGCCAGCACCGGGCACTGAAGACAGACCCAGAATAACCGCAGGCATAGACGGACCCGCCGTTTGGATGCTTTCACCTGACTCATTAAACATGGCGCGTACACGACCGAATTCTTGTCCGGCCAAAATGTAATCGCCACGATTCAACGTACCGTCTTGAACCAGGATGGTGGCCACCGGCCCGCGACCTGTATCCAGGCTTGATTCAATGACAACGCCACGGGCGCGGCGCTCGGCAGAGGCTTGCAACTCCATCACTTCGGCTTGGATGGAAATGGCATCGAGTAATTCGTCGATACCAGTTCCCGCCTTGGCAGAAACGTGAACAAACTGCTCGCTACCGCCCCACTCTTCCGGAATCACTTCTTCCTTCGAGAGCTCGTTTTTCACGCGATCGGGGTCGGCTTCTTCTTTATCGATTTTATTCACCGCCACAATCAACGGTACGTTGGCTGCGCGGGCATGTTGGATCGCTTCACGGGTTTGTGGCATCACACCGTCGTCGGCAGCTACAACCAATACAACAATATCAGTCACTTTAGCGCCGCGAGCACGCATCGCCGTAAAGGCCGCGTGTCCTGGGGTATCTAAGAAGGTGATACCACCGCGAGAGGTGTGAACATGGTAGGCACCCACGTGCTGGGTAATACCACCCGCCTCACCTGAAGCCACGCGTGTTTTGCGGATGTGATCCAACAACGAGGTTTTACCGTGGTCAACGTGACCCATAACGGTAACCACCGGCGGACGCGCCGTTGTTTCTTTGTTGTCGTTGGTTTCTTCGTCGACCATCAGTTGGTCTTCGATATCCTGACTGGTGGCGATCTTACCTTTGTGACCCATTTCTTCCACCACTAATAATGCGGTGTCTTGGTCCAAGGATTGGTTGATCGTCGCCATCACACCCATTTTCATCAGGTGCTTGATCAGCTCGGTGGCTTTAATCGCCATCGCTTTCGCTAAATCGCTAACCGTGATGTTTTCAGGTACCGCGATTTCGCGAACTACGGGAGCCGTCGGTTTTTGGAAAGCATGTGGCCCTTGAGGCACAGCAGCAGCTGCTGGCTGACCACGGCGCTTACCTTTACGGCGGCGACCGGAACTATCATTCACATGCAATTCGTCGCGACCGTAACGGGTTTTGCCACCCTTACCGCCACCCGGACGACCGGGCTTGTTATCGCCACGGCCAGCGTTGGCACCGGGTCGAGCATTACCACCAGGGCGTGCTGGGGCACCGCCACCAGGACGCGCCGGGGCGCCACCGGGCCGGGCATTTGCACCACCAGGACGTGCCGGACCACCGCGCCCCGCAGGGCCACGGCCAGCACCTGCACCGCCAGCGCGGTTATCGGCACCGCCAGCAGCACGACCACCGCCTTGTTTAGCGCGGGCCTCAGCCTCACGCGCAGCGCGTTTACGTGCAGCTTCTTCAGCAACACGCTTTTGCACTTTAAGTAATGCCTGCTCTTCGGCTGCGGCTTTGACTTCAGCTTTACGTTTGGCCTCGGCCTCACGTTCGGCTTCTTCTTCCTGGCGCTTGCGCTCTAGTTCAGCTTTTTGGGCTTCTTCTTGAGCGCGCTCCTGTTCTTCCCGTTGACGACGCAATTCTTCTTCCCGTGCTTGGTGTTCTGCTTCTAAGCGTGCCTGTTCTTCAGCTTCTAAGCGGGCACGTTCTTCTGCTTCTTTACGCGCCAGCTCTTCAGCTTCTTGGCGCGCGCGTTCTTCAGCTTCGCGTACAACTTGCTCTTCAGCATCACGTTCGGCGCGCGCTTCAGCTAATGCTTTGGCCGCATCTTCTCGATCTTGATCGGGGCTGGCAGCGGTATCCATAGCATTTCGTTTCACGTAAGTACGACGCTTACGCACCTCGACATTGACTGTCTTGACCGTACCGCGGCTTCCGGTTGGCACCTTAATCTCGCTTACGGTTTTGCGCTTCAGCGTTACTTTGCTGGGCGCGCCCACATCGGGGTTATCCTTGCCATGACTGGAACGTAGAAACGTCAGCAAGGTTTTTTTATCGTCGTTGGAGACTTCGGCATCAGGGTTTGTGATTTTAAGACCTGCTTCTTCAAACTGAGTCAGCAGTTTATCTACCGTCACGCCCAACACTTCCGCCAATTGCTTTACGGTCACTTTTGACATATCAAGCTCCTTTGGCCGTGTCAGACGAGTCGTCCGCATCCTCGTCAGCGTCGTTAAACCAGTGTGCCCGTGCACGCATGATCAACGCCGCTGCTTGTTCCGCATCTAGGCCTTTAATGTCTTCTAATTCATCCACTGCACACTCAGCGAGATCATCACGAGTTTGCACACCCTTCTCAGCTAAGCGATAGGCCACCACTTCGGGCATACCTTCCAGATCCAGTAGATCCTGACTTGGCTGATGTTCGTCCAATTCTTCTTCGCGGGCGATGAGCTGAGTCAACAGCGCATCGCGTGCACGGCGACGCAGCTCGTTCACCATGTCTTCGTCAAATTCAGAAACGGTCATCAGCTCCGACTCAGGCACATAGGCGATTTCTTCCACATTGGTGAAACCTTCTTGTACCAAAATGGCTGCGACCTCTTCGTCCACGTCTAAGCGCTGCATAAACAACTGCTGCACTTCACGGGATTCTTCTTCACTTTTACGCTCGGCGTCGGCTACGGTGAGAACGTTGAGATCCCAACCGCTCAGCTCGCTGGCCAAGCGCACGTTTTGGCCGCCACGGCCAATGGCTTGGGAGAGTTTTTCTTCTTCAACCGCGATATCCATGGTGCGGCCGTCTTCGTCCACCACGATGGAAGAAACTTCGGCGGGCGCCATGGCATTGATAACGAATTGGGCAGGATTTTCATCCCATAAGATGATGTCGATACGCTCGCCGGCCAGCTCGTTAGATACCGCCTGTACGCGCGAACCGCGCATACCAACGCAGGCACCAATAGGGTCGGTGCGGTTATCTAAGGCGTGAACAGCGATTTTGGCGCGACGCCCCGGATCACGGGCAGCGCCTTTAATTTCGATTAAGCCTTGGCCAATTTCTGGCACTTCCAACTGGAACAGCTCAATCAGGAATTCTTTGTCGGTACGGCTGGCAAATAGCTGTGGGCCACGTGGTTCTAAACGCACGTCGAACAAATAAGCACGCAAGCGGTCACCGTTACGCACGGATTCACCAGGAATCATGTGGCGCGAAGGAATATAAGCCTCGGCATTGCCGCCTAAGTCGAGATAAACACTGCCGCGTTCCACACGCTTGACAATGCCATTAACCAACTCGCCCACACGATCTTTAAAGGCGTCGACCACCAATGAACGCTCGGCTTCACGAACGCGCTGGACGATCACCTGCTTTGCCGCCTGGGCTGCAATACGACCAAACTCTACCGATTCCATGGGCTCTTCGATGAACTCACCCACTTCGATAGAAGGCTTAATTTCGCGCGCCTGGGTCAGGGTGTATTGCCGATCGGGAAATTCCAGTTCATCTAACTCTTCATCTTCCAGATCTTCCACCACTTCCCAGCGGCGGAATGAAGAGTAGTCACCGGTGGCGCGGTCAATGGCAACGCGCGCATCGATATCTTCGTTGTAGCGTTTACGCGCAGCGGAAGCCAAAGCAGCTTCCATCGCGCCGAAGATTACTTCGCGCGGAACCCCTTTTTCGTTCGCGACCGCATCAACGACGAGCAATACTTCTTTACCCATTCACGTCTCCAAACAAGTGCAATGGCAGTACGCTCACTACACTTCATTAACATTTAAGCTGTTAAATTAAATACTGAGTTTTGGTGCGCTTATTACAAGCAAAAACAGGGTGTTACTCTAAGTATTTTAAAATTAACACCGTGTCACGGCTTCGATTAAGAAGCCAGCACACCACTCACGTTGGCGCAAGCATCAGGCTGCGCCCGCGTGAATCAATTCTTAAGACCTTGTCCCCGCAGCAAAGCATCGTAGTCGGGAACGATACGTCCGCGCGCAATGCTACTAAAAGGAATTTCTAAACGCTGATCGTTTTCGTAGAGAATGACAATCGTGTCACCGTCGACCGACTCGACCGTGCCCTGCAAACGACGACGCTCAGCTACTGGCACATGTAACGCCAGTTTCACGACCTCGCCACAATGGCTGGCGTATTGCTCAGGTGAGAACAAAGGACGATCAACGCCAGGTGAAGACACCTCCAAGCGATAACTGCTTTGGATCGGATCTTCCACATCTAATAATGCCGCCACTTCACGACTGACTTTTTCGCAGTCGCTCAGGGTGACGCCGCCTTCGATATCGCGATCGATATAGATGCGCAACAAAGCGTGGCGCGGCCCGGATAATTCCAAACCGACGAAATCACAGCCCAGGTCTTCGACCAAAGGTTGAATCATGTCACTAAGGCGTTGTTCGAGACTCATACCTACCTAATTCGGTTTGTCGGCGGTCTGAGCGCTATCACTCAGGCGCGAAAAAGCGAGGCCATAAATTTAATGACCATAAAAAAAGGGGGCCATGCCCCCGCTCTTGGTCAACGCCAGCTGCTGTTTCCTAAGTTGAGAAAATCAGGAAATACCGGCATGGCAGCCGGTCAGCGGCCGCAAACAAGAAACCCCCAAACGGGGGCCTTTTCGCACAAAACCACTGCTGCGGCCTGCGCTAGCGTATCCCAAAAGAGGGATGCAATAACTAAAGTCCATTAATGGTAGCAAACAGACGGGATAAAGTCTATGAAAACATGACCTAATCGATGACCAACGGCACTGGGCAGAGTTGCCCAAATGAGCACATGAGAATGCATTTTGGCTTGTTTTAATGAGATGGCGACATCGCACACCGGTTTCAAGATGAGAATGCTAAATTACGGGCAAAAAAAAGGCGGCTGCTATGTGAGCAACCGCCTTAGTCCCGAATCCCCCATCGGGAAATGCCCTACCAGCTCGGGCAGGAATAGTTTCCCAAAATAGCGGTTTTGCACCTATCGGCAATATTCCCTACGTGTCCTAGGAATTAACCTATTATTTTTGTAGGAAATATCCTACAAGCCGTAGGCGAGCTTAAAATTCATTTTTCCCTTTAAATTACAGCCACTTAATAATTTCAGCGCCAGTAGTCACTAAAGGTGCCAGCAAGGCACCCTTAGAGATGTTAAGTTCTTGTAGGAAAAGTCATCATTGTCGCCACAACCACACGGCCAGGATGCCGCTGAACCATGGAGTGCGAAACCGTGCTGAACTTGCAAAATATCTTCCGCATTACTCATTTATCAGTCAACCGGCAGCAACATGAGACTCAGCAAACACCATTTGCTCACTTTCGATTGCCTCGCACGGCTGCCAAATGGGTTCGCCTTGCGAGCATAGCAGCGAGCCCACTTGTACTTTTTGCCTGCGTTCAACCCAACACCAATTCTGGCGACAATCAGCAAACACCGCCCCCGGCAAAGGTTGCGGCCTATTACCAATGGACCCAACTCAACGGGCGCGGCCAGCTTTCAGCACGGGTCATAACTAGCGCCGAGCAATGCCCAAAACTACGAATCGACCAACAGCAGCTGAGTATGCAGGCACGCACCAGCCGTGCGGGAAGGCCTCCTGGCTTTGAAGCGGTGATGGTCTGCCAAGCGACGATTCCCCCTGGTGTTGCTTACGCTAGCATCAATGGTTTACAGCTTCCGCTACCGCCCAATAGCCAAGACAGCACGCAAAACATCGAGGCAAACGACAACCATTGGCGAAAAATCGCCGTTTTAGGTGATACCGGCTGCCGCGTGGCAGGACGTAATATTCAGAACTGCACCGGAGCCAGTGGTTATGGCCCCGCTTGGAACTTTGCCGGCGTGGCCGATGCCGTGGAACGCCAGCAGAGCGATTTGATTATCCATGTCGGCGATTACCACTACCGTGAGCATGGCAAATGTGATGCACGCTGCCTGCAAGAAAATGTCGGCTACACTTGGGAGAGCTGGCAAGTTGATTTTTTCGAGCCCGCCAAAAGCTTGCTAGGCCAAGCACCGTGGGTATTCATACGCGGCAACCACGAAGATTGTCATCGCAGCTGGAAGGGCTGGTTTTATTTCTTCGATGAACAAGATCTACCCGCATCACCCAACTGGAGCGACTCGGCCTGCCAAAACTACACGCCAATACAAATCATTCCACTAGGACAACGCCAGCTTGCGCTGTTAGATAGCTCCTCGATACCCAGCGTTTACGACACCCCCGATCCAAAGCAAGTAGCGCAATTCCAACGCCAGTTCGATCAACTTTTTGCTGACAGCAGAGGCCGCCCCACTTGGTTCATTGCCCATCATCCGGTTTGGGGGGTGTCCAGCTTCAACACGAATAATCCCGATATCAGCGCTTTGGAAATCACACTGCAACAGGCGCTCAAACAAAGTCGATATGGTCATTTTCCCGACCATATCGAAATGCTGCTGGCAGGCCATGTGCACCTCTTCGAAGCCCTACCATTCACCGATCGACGCCCCACTCAGTTTGTCTTTGGTGGCGGCGGCACTAAACTTTCGCCCAGCATTAGTCAGCAGTTGATCAACGAACACCCCAGTGTACTAACAGCACTCAATATTCAAAGCGATGAACTAAGCACCTTCCACCAGTTCGATTACGGCATCATCGACATCATGCCAGGAGAGCAGTTACGGGTAAGCGTTCACAGCTTGGATGCAGAAAGCGAGACCCCCGGCCCCTTTATCGTGCGGCATAAAGGCGCGCTGCGCTGAAGTTTCAGCAGGATGAAACCTGGCTAATCAGCAGAGATACTCAAGGCTCTGGGCGCTGTATTTCTGTGCATTACGCTTTCGGACCGAGCTGATAAAGGAAATTACTCAACGATGCTGATCAATTAAGACCGGGTTGCCGTCGGGATCTTCGAGCACTAAATTGCCCGGACCGCTATCGCCAGAGGTGTCGTCATTAAGGATGGAGACGCCTTGTTCACGTAATTGATCGCGCAAGGCGCGGATATCGGTGAATTCGCCGAGGTTGTTGGCCGACTGATCCCACCCCGGGTTAAAGGTCAGCATGTTTTTCTCGAACATACCTTGGAATAGCCCAATAATGTGCTGTGCATTCTTTAGGATTAACCAGCCTTGATCGATATCACCGCCCATGATTTCAAAGCCCAGTTTTTCGTAAAAGGCCTTGGAAGCATGAATATCCTTCACCGCCAGACTCACTGAAAACGCACCTAAGTTCATCACTTTCTCCTAATGGAACAACCACTCGAATGTCATCTAAACAAAT
>JAKSCJ010000216.1 GCA_022360675.1 Lysobacterales bacterium | reverse complement strand
CTGCTGGAGTTCAGCCGCCACTTACCCCGCCGCGCCATGATCGATCTGCAATGGTATGCCGGTTTATCGCTGGGTAATGGTCAATTGCACCCCGATATCCACAGTAACGATCGCATCGGCATGATGCGCGTTCCGCACCAAGCCAAGGCTAATGGCGACCACCGTCGCATTGCCGAAGCCCTGATTTCACGCCCGTCCACACCAGAGCAGTTGGTGGAGCGTTGCAACTTACCCATTAACGTAGTTGCCCGTTTCCTGAATGCGTGCCTGATGTGCGGCTGGCTGATTGTCGACCGCAGCGAAGAGCAATTGATCGCTGCCTAGACGTTTTACGCTCCAGTTTGAGATTTTAAGGCCGGGCTTGTCCCGGCCTTTCTTTTTGTCTGTGTACTGTCTATTGATGTGATTTTTGGGTTTTTCTTATTTAATTTTGGCTCAATCAATGATTAGATCAATTGTTTAATAAGTTATTGATTTAATACTCGATACGTACCGAATCCACCCCATTGAGCAAGCGACACGCCGCCGTGAATTCTTCACTGGCTTTCACCTTCCATTCGTCACCTAAACGCACTTGGGCTTTGTAATTCATCGCTGCGTTGTGGTGTTCTAAAAACACCGGTGTTTGGCCTTCGCGATAAACATTCAACACCGCCAGCAGATCTTCATCGAAATCGCCGGGCACATCGGCGGTTTTCACCCACACGCGACGGGCGTAATACACACAAGCTTCTTGAATGGTGATGGCACGCTTGCACACCATGCGAATACCACCGGTGTAATCGTCGTTACTCACATCGCCTTCCACCACAATTAAAGCGTCGCTGGTGAGGCGTTCGGCGTTTTCGAGGTACGCTTCCTCGAAAAACATCACATCCATACGTGCGGTGCCGTCATCTAAGGTGATGAACGCCCCTTTATTGGGCCGACGACGCATTTGAGTCACTAAGCCGGCTAAGCGCTTGGGCGTTTTTTGATCCGGCGGGTTACTGTTCAGTTCGTGGATCGTGTCATCGGTGAAGTGTTTAACGTCTTCACGCCAACGATCCATGGGGTGGCCCGATAAGTAGAAACCTAAAGCCTCGCGCTCGGCATATAGGCGTTGTTCGTCGGTCCAAGGCATCAGCTGAGCCGTTTGCAGACCGCTATTATTTGCGCTGCTGTTGTCTGCCGGAGGCGGCGCGGCGAAGCCACCGAATAAATCCACCTGGCCACTGGCACGATCGCGCTGCTGTTGCTCGGCGGCGCGCAGGGCTTCGGGTAAATCTTCCAACAATTGGGCGCGGTGCTCGGTAATGTTGTCTAAAGCGCCCGCTTTAATCAGTGCTTCTAAAGCGCGCTTATTAATGCCTTGAAGATTTAAATGCGTACACCACTCACTTAAATTGCGTGCTGCATCCGGATGCGCTTCACGCGCCTCGATAATGGTTTCCACCTGACCACGGCCCACCCCTTTAATGGCACCTAAACCATAGCGAATGTGGCCATCGTGCACGCGGAATTGAAACTCGGAGCGGTGCACATCGGGTGGGTTCACGGTTAAACCCATGGCACGGCATTCTTCCATCAAGCCTGAAATTTTATCGCTGTCGTCCAAATCGGCCGACATCACCGCCGCCATGTATTCGGGGCCATGGTGCGCTTTGAGATAAGCGGTTTGGTAGGCCAGCAGGGCATAAGCCACCGAGTGAGATTTATTAAAACCGTAACCGGCGAAGGTTTCCATTAAGTCGAAGATACGGTTGGCCAACGCTTCATCCACACCACGCTCGGTGCTGCCGTCGACAAAAATCTCCCGCTGCTTGGCCATTTCTTCCGGCTTTTTCTTACCCATGGCGCGGCGTAGGATATCCGCTGCACCCAGGGTGTAGCCCGCCAGTACCTGAGCGATTTGCATCACCTGTTCCTGGTACAGAATCACGCCGTAGGTGGGCTGCAAAATGGGCTCAAGCTTAGGATGCGGATATTCCACCTGGGCGCGGCCGTGTTTACGGTCGATGTAATCGCCCACCATGCCCGACTCCAGCGGGCCCGGTCGGAACAAGGCCACCAACGCGACGATATCGTCGAAACTATCGGGCTGTAGGCGGCGAATCAAATCTTTCATACCGCGCGATTCCAGCTGGAAAACGGCGGTGGTTTGGGTGGCACATAAGAGTTTGAAGGATTCGGCATCGTCCAGCGGAATTTGATCCAAATCCAAAGGTGCTTCGCCCATTTGCGCCTTGCGTTCGTTCACTGCGCGCACGGCCCAGTCGATAATCGTGAGCGTACGTAGACCCAAGAAATCGAACTTCACCAGGCCCACAGCTTCGACGTCGTCTTTATCGAATTGGGTCACGTGGTCTTGGCCACCCGGTTCCACATACAAGGCGGTGAATTCGGTCAGTGGCGTGGGGGCAATCACCACACCTCCGGCGTGGGTGCCGGCATTACGTACCAAACCTTCCAAGGAAAGGGCACGGTCCATAATGCCTTGAACTTCTTCCTCTTCTTGGTAGCGGTTTTGTAGTTGGGGCTCTTCTTCCAGGGCCTTGGCTAATTTAATGCCCAAGGTCGGTGGAATCAGTTTGGCCACGCTATCCACAAAGCCATAGCCATGACCCAAAACACGGCCGCAATCGCGCACCACTGCCTTGGCGGCCATGGTGCCGAAGGTAATAATCTGGCCCACTTGGTCGCGACCATAAGCATCGGCCACGTATTGAATCACGCGATCACGGCGATCCATGCAGAAGTCGATGTCGAAGTCAGGCATGGAAACCCGCTCGGGATTCAAGAAACGTTCGAAGAGCAAATCGTAGCGCAATGGATCGAGACCGGTAATTTCCAACGCCCAAGCCACCAAAGAGCCGGCACCGGAACCACGACCGGGCCCCACGGGCACTTCATTGTTTTTTGCCCACTGCACGAAGTCGGCAACGATGAGGAAGTAACCGGGGAAGCCCATCTGCACGATTACATCCAGCTCGCGCTCCAAGCGCTGATGGTATTCCTCCAGGGTTTTATCCGGTGCAATACCCAGTGTGTCGATACGTTTTTGCAAACCGGCGCGCGACATATCGCGAATCACCTCGGATTCGGGTTTGCCATTGGTATGTGGGTAGGCAGGTAAGAAATATTCGCCCAGCTTCAGCGTTAAATTACAGCGCTTGGCAATCTCCACCGTATTGGTAATGGCCTGGGGGCAATCGGCAAACAGCTCCTGCATTTCTGCGGCACTACGCAGGTATTGCTGAGGTGAGTAATTTTTGGGGCGAGAGTTATCGTGTAATTGGCGGCCTTCGCGAATACAAACCCGGGTTTCGTGGGATTCGAATTCATCAGCTTGAAGAAAGCGCACCTCGTTGGTGGCCACCACAGGACAGCCGATGTCGCCAGCGATGCCCAAGATGGCCTGCAGATAATCTTCTTCGCCGTCGCGCCCGGTGCGTGTGAGCTCCAGGTAAAAACGATCGGGGAAATCCCGTCGCCATTCGCCAATCAATGCACGCGCTTTGGCTTCGTCACCGGCCAGCAGG
>JAKSCJ010000447.1 GCA_022360675.1 Lysobacterales bacterium | reverse complement strand
TCGAATCGGGCGGCGGGGCTCTATCCATGGCAGCTGGCATTGGCGTGGTGTGCAAGGGCACACAGCCTATATCGATCCTACTGATAACCCTTTACATAAAGCGCTACGCGGTATGGCGGCGATTACCGAAACCGTGTTTGAAGAAGGCGACGATGCCTTTCCAGCTACGCGCTTAAATATGGTACGGGTGCTGTCGGACTCAGGTGCTAACAATATTACCGCCAGCCAAGTCCAGGCTGGGTTCAATATTCGTAATAATCCTTTGTCCAGTGCTGAAGACTTACACCGCCGTATCGGCGAAGTGTTGGCCAAAGCCGATGCGACACCTGATGAATTCCAATGGAAAGTCAGTGGACATCCTTTCCGCACCGCTGGAGCGAAGTTCCAGCAAGCGGTGACCGATGCCATTGAGCGCTTCACTGGTGTTACGCCCGATGCGAACACTGGTGGCGGCACTTCCGACGGCCGTTTCTTAGCGCCATTGGGCGTAGAAGTGGTGGAGTTCGGTTTGATTAATCAAACCATCCACAAAGTGGACGAATGCACAGAAATCGAGCATATCCACCAGCTCAGCCATATTTACCAAGCCTTGTGCGAGCAGTTGTTGAGCTAAAAGCTGGTGTGGCCAGAATGAACTTGAGCGCAAACGAGACACTAAACTCAAGTTTTTTTACCGCATAGCGGCCATCTTAAATCTTGCTTAAACGAATTTAGAGAATACGAGTGCGCGTTAGCGATTTTGATTACGAACTACCCGAAGAACTGATTGCTCAGCATCCGCCCGAGCAACGTTCGGCCGGCCGCCTGTTACATCTGCCCCGTGTTGATGGTGCCAGCACAGCCGAGTTGTGCGACCGCCAAGTGCGCGATTTCCCCGGCTTGCTCAAGCCCAATGATTTATTGGTGGTGAATAACACGCGGGTTTTACCGGCGCGCATGTTTGGCACCAAACCCACCGGCGGCCAGGTGGAAATTTTACTCGAGCATTTATTGAGTGAATTCACCTTTTTGGCTCAAGTGCGCACCAGTAAAGCTTGGCGCGAAGGTGTGGCGGTTACTGTGGATGGGGGGGCACAAGTCTGGTGCGACGGCCGCCAAGGTCAGTTTTTCTTGTTGCGCAGCGAAATGCCAGCGCAGCAGTTGTTCGAACAGTTTGGCCACATGCCGTTACCGCCTTATATTGAACGCCCCGACGACGATAACGACCAAGAACGCTATCAAACCCGCTTTGCGCAACGGGTTGGCGCGGTGGCCGCACCCACAGCGGGTCTGCATCTTGACGATGACATGCTGGCCGAGTTGGATCAGTTGGGTATTCAGCGCGCGCAAGTGACGTTGCACGTGGGCGCGGGGACTTTCCAGCCTGTGCGCGAAGACGATGTGGAAAATCACGACATGCATGCCGAGTGGCTGGAAGTGAGTGCCGAAACGGTCGCCGCCATCGAAGCAACCAAAGCCAAAGGTGGTCGCGTGATTGCAGTGGGCACCACGGTGGTGCGCGCGCTGGAAAGCGCCGCCGCGGCCAATGGTGGCGAGATGGCGCCGTTCTCCGGCGATACCGAGATCTTTATTTATCCCGGTTTTGAGTTCAAGGTGATCGACGCCTTACTCACCAACTTCCACTTACCGCGCTCCACGTTATTAATGTTAGTGAGCGCGCTGGCGGGCAAGGAGCGTATTCTCCAAGCCTACCGGCACGCAGTGGATCAACGCTATCGCTTTTTCAGCTATGGCGATGCCATGTTTATCGAATAGTCCTATTTATTGAGTAACCCTAGCGCTTAGGAGCTGGCACTATGAGCCAACACGAAAAAATTAACTATATCGAGCTGCCAGCCAAAGATTTGAATCTGGCCAAGCAGTTTTTCAGTCAGGTTTTTGCCTGGGAGTTTGTCGATTACGGCCCCGAATACGCAGCTTTTACTCAAGCGAGCGCAGGTATCGATGGCGGCTTTTATTTGGTCGATCTGCAATGCCAAGCTGCCCAGGGTAGTGCGCTGGTGGTGTTGTACAGCGAAGATTTAGAACAAACCCAAGCCAAAATCGAGCCCGCCGGTGGAGCGGTGGTTCGGCCGATTTTTAGTTTTCCGGGTGGCCGTCGTTTTCACTTCACCGATCCTAACGGTAACGAGTATGCCGTATGGTCGGATCAGGGCTTAAGCGAATAATCGGCAGAATTGGTCTTGACCCAATAGCACTGATCACACTCAGTTCAACTTCCAAAGCCTTGTTTTGAGCGGTATTGGGTGTTGAGCTGGCGCTGCGGTCCCTTGCGTTTGGCTGCAAACGTACCCACCTGTTGAAGCATCTAAGCCCATTTTTTCGATGAAAATTCGGCGGCGGCAGCCGACGTGCGCTCTGACTTTTATGGCTGAGCCTGTTCATCGATACCGAGCACATTATGCAATTTGAATTAATCAAACAAGAAGATACGGCCCACGGCAAAGCCCGACGTGGCCGTTTACAGTTCGACCGAGGCACGGTCGAAACCCCGGCTTTTATGCCTGTGGGAACCTATGGCACGGTCAAAGCCATGACGCCTGAAGAACTGCGCGAACTGGGTGCAGAAATTATCTTAGGTAATACCTTCCATTTATTCCTACGCCCCGGCACCGATATCATCGAATCCCACGGCACCTTGCACGATTTCATGCACTGGAACGGCCCGATTCTGACCGACTCAGGCGGTTTTCAGGTGTGGAGCTTGGCCGAGCGCCGCAAAATCACCGAAGAGGGCGTGAAGTTTCAATCGCCAGTCGATGGTGCGCGCGTGTTCATTGGTCCCGAAGAATCCATGCAGATACAACGCAGCCTGGGCTCGGATATTGTGATGTGCTTCGATGAATGCACACCGTATCCGGCCACTCATCAACAAGCGCGGGATTCCATGGAACTCTCGATGCGCTGGGCCAAGCGCTGTAAGGCGGCCCACGGTGATAACCCCTCGGCCTTGTTCGGTATTGTTCAAGGCAGCATGTACGACGATCTACGCGAAGAGTCGGCTGCGGCACTGAAAGATATTGGCTTTGACGGCTACGCTGTGGGTGGCTTAAGCGTGGGCGAAAGCGCTGAACAGCGAGAACAGGTATTAGATGCTACAACTCCGCATCTGCCTGAGGATAAACCGCGTTACTTAATGGGTGTGGGTCGACCTGAAGATATTGTGGAAGCCGTTCGGCGCGGTATAGATATGTTCGACTGCGTGATGCCTACCCGCAATGCGCGTAATGGCCATCTGTTTACCCGTTTTGGCGTGGTGCGTATTCGAAATGCCGCTAACAAAACCGATACCGGCCCGCTCGACAAAGACTGCAGCTGCTATACCTGTAAAAACTATAGCCGCGCTTATTTGCATCATTTGCATCGCTGCAACGAAATTTTAGCCTCGCGCTTATCCACCTTGCATAACCTGCATTATTACCAAGAATTGATGGCTGGCCTGCGCCAAGCCATTGAAGATGAGCGTCTGGAAGAATTTGTGCGTGAGTTCTACGCACTACGCCAGTCGGAAGCAGAGTCCGACTAAGCACTGGGGCGGCTCCCGGTGTTGGGGCCGTTATGTCATAATCATAGGCTTGTGTCGGTTCAATGGATCGGCAAAGTTATTCACAATGCCCAAAATAGCCCGGCTTCACAGGGCCTGGGGCGGAAAAGAGGTACTACGATGCACTGGTTGATTGCCGATGCGATGGCTCAGGATGCGGCAGCCGCGCCGCCTAGCGTACTGGGTTCTTTTTTGCCGATGATTCTGATCATCGGGGTGTTCTATTTTTTCTTAATTCGGCCGCAAATGAAGCGTGCAAAAGAGCACCGCAATCTGGTCAGTGGTCTGTCGAAAGGTGATGAAATCGTTACCAACGGCGGTTTACTGGGGCGCGTAACCGAAGTGGGCGAAAGCTTCGTTACCGTCGAATTAGCCGACAACGTCCAGGTGAAACTGCAAAAGCACGCGGTGGCATCCGTGGTTCCCAAAGGCACAATCAAAGCTAGCTGAGTCACAAGCTTATGAATCGCTATCCCTTATGGAAATATCTTCTCATCGCCTTTTTGGCAGTACTGGGGGTTCTGTACGCCCTGCCAAATATCTATGGTGATGATCCTGCTGTACAAATTTCGCCCAAGAGCGAATTGGCAGTGGGCGACGACTTCCTGAGCCCGATTGAAAATCTGCTCAAGGAAGAAGGTCTGCAGTACAACAGCATGGAGCACAACGATCAGCGTGTACTGGTTCGCTTTGCCGACACCGATGCGCAGCTTAAAGCTGCCGATATCATGCGCGAACGTTTAACTGACCAATACGGCGAGCAATACTCGGTGGCGTTGAACTTAGCGCCCAGCACGCCGGGCTGGCTGCGTAGCTTAGGTGCCGATCCCATGGTTTTGGGCTTGGACCTGCAAGGTGGTGTGCACTTCTTAATGCAAGTGGATATGGACACCGCCCGCGAGCAGCAGTTAGACCGTTATGTAGACGAGTTCCGCAGCACCATGCGTGAAGAGCGTATTCGTTACAAAGCGGTGCGTCGCGACGGTCAACGGGTAATTTTGGAACTGCGCAATGCTGAAGATCTCAGCAAAGCTTTCGATCTAATCAGCCGTAATAGCCAAGACTTACTGTTAGAGCAAGAAGCACTGAACGATCGCTTTTTTGTTCGTGGCACGGTGACCGAAGCGGCTTTAGAAGAGCTACGCAACACTGCGCTGCAACAAAACATCACCACCCTGCGTAATCGTGTAAACGAACTGGGTGTGGCTGAGCCGGTGATTCAGCAGCAAGGTTTGGATCGCATCGTTGTGCAGCTGCCAGGTGTGCAAGACACCGCGCGTGCTAAAGAAATTCTGCGCGCTACCGCCAGCCTGGAGTATCGCTTAGTCGATACCGAAAACGACGCGTTTGAAGCACAGCGTACTAATCGCGTACCGCCCGATTCTCGCCTTTACACCCAACAAGATGGCAGCCCCATTTTGCTGAAGCGCCGCTTGATTGTATCTGGTGATCAGCTGATTGGTGCCAACTCCGGTTTCGATCCCAGCTCAGGTACACCCAGTGTAACGGTGACTCTGGATGGTGCTGGTGCGGCGCGCATGTTGGATGTGACTTTAGATAACGTGGGCAAGCCCATGGCTGTGGTGTTCATCGAATATGGCAGCGATACCGTGGAAGAGCCCAACGGCGAAACCCGCATCGTTAGCACCAAAACCGAGCGTGTGATTTCGGTGGCGAATATTCGTGAGCCTTTAAGCAAGCGTTTCCAAACCACGGGTTTACAAAAGAACGAAGCCGATCAGCTGGCATTGTTACTGCGTGCCGGTGCATTAGCGGCACCCGTGAACATCATTGAAGAGCGCACCGTTGGCCCCAGCCTGGGTAAAGACAACATCAGCAAAGGTTTCACCTCGGTGCAAATTGCCTTTATTTTGGTGTTGGTTTTCATGGCGATTTACTACCGCTTATTCGGTTTGTTTGCCAATGTGGCGCTGCTGTTGAACTTGGTGTTCATCGTTGCGGTATTGTCGCTGTTTGGTGCCACACTCACCTTGCCAGGTATCGCTGGTATCGTGTTAACCGTGGGTATGGCGGTCGACGCCAATGTGTTGATCTTCGAACGTATCCGCGAAGAACTACGCAATGGCAACTCTCCGCATAACAGTATCCGCGCCGGTTACCAACATGCGTTTTCCACCATTGTGGATGCCAATATCACCACCTTTATCGCAGCCTTGGCCTTGTTCGCCTTTGGTACCGGCCCGATTAAAGGCTTCGCGGTAACGTTAAGTATTGGTATTTTGACCTCCATGTTCAGCGCCATCATGGTGACCCGTGCTCTGGTGAACTTGGTGTACGGCGGCAAAGCCCGTCTAGAAAAAGTGTCGATTTAAGGCTCGGAGCACGACATGGAACTCTTTAGTAAGCAAACGAATATCGACTTTATCCGTCGACTGCCCATGGCCTATGTGCTGTCGGCACTGCTGATCATCATCAGTATCGGTAGCTTGGCCACCCGTAGCCTGAACTTCGGTTTAGACTTTACAGGCGGTACCTTAATTCAGCTGCAATACGCCGATGCGCCTGAAATCAACGATATCCGCACCGCTTTAAGCGATGGTGGTTTCGACGATGCGGTGGTGCAAACCTTCGGTACCACGCGCGATATTGTGGTGCGTATTGCACCCCGTGGCGATACCTCCAGCGCCGATCTCAGTACACAGGTGGTAAGCGCGTTGCGCTCCAGCAATGTGGGTGAGATGGAACTGGGCCGGGTGGAATTTGTGGGGCCGCAAATTGGTAGCGAACTGCGCGACCAAGGTGGTCTGGCCATGGTGTATGTGTTGATCGGTATTTTGATCTACATTGCCATGCGCTTCCAATGGCGTTTTTCATTAGGTGCGGTCTTGGCCTTGGTGCACGATTTGGTTATCACCTTCGGCTTTTTGTCGGTGTTCCAAGTGGAATTCGACTTAACCGTAGTGGCGGCGATCTTGGCGGTTTTGGGTTATTCCCTGAACGATACCATCGTGGTTTTCGACCGTATTCGCGAGAACTTCCGCACCATGCGTAAAGGTGGCCCGAAAGATGTAATCAACACCTCGGTTAACCAAACCTTATCGCGCACCATTATGACTTCATGCACCACGTTAATCGTGTTGATCGTGTTGTTCTACTTGGGTGGTAGCATTATTCACGCCTTCGCATACACCTTAATCATCGGTGTGTTGATTGGTACTTACTCTTCAATCTTCGTGGCCAGCGCTGCGGTATTGAAGCTGGGTGTCAGTAAACAAGACCTGATTCCGGTGCAAAAAGAAGGCGAAGCTTTAGACGAAATGCCGTAAAGCTTTCGTTGCTAGCGTCTTATAAAAACGCGGCCTTAGTGCCGCGTTTTTTTGTGCGTGGATAAAATATTTCCGTATATAGCGCGGATATGCGTTCAATAGTTACGACCCATTTGTGTTTAAACCTTATGGTTTATGCGTTTCTTAATGGATTCGTTGTGGCTTTGGCTATGAAGCCGTTAGCCTAAGGCTTTGGTACGAAACACTAAAACGTATAAGGAAAATACTTGATGGGTTTGAGCCGTTATTGCTCGGTTTTGCTGCTCTTGGCTTTGGTTGTTTGGAGCCTAAACGTTGCTGCTCAAGAAACGCTGGGTGAGGAGTGCTATCGCTGCGACTTTAAGCAGTATCGAGCGCGTGCAGAGGCTTTGGGCCTCGAAGTGTTACCACTGGGGCGTGTGTATTTGATCGACCGCTACCATGATCGCTTGAAAAAATATCTGCTGAGTTCCGAGCCTGGCTCTGAAGGTGTAAAGAGCAAAGCCCCGACGATGAATGCCCACAAGGCTTTGCCCAGCACGTTAAGCGATGATTGGGCCATTACCAGTGATGAGGTTATCGATTATTTCCGCGTAGAGCGGGGTTCGTTGCGGATAGACTTTTGGGAACTTCGCCCCAGCGCTGATGAAATGAAGCTATTTGAGAACTTTGATACCTTGGCGGAAGATATTTTGAATATCCACGACCCTGCGCTGCACGCCGCTAAAAGCACTGGTGCGGAAGCGCAATGAGGGCATGTTAATAGGTAGCTGTGGATGGCTTAAAAGCTTGTCGCCAATAAAAAAGCCCCGTTTCCGGGGCTTTTTTATGTTGATTCGATGGCTGGCACGAGTGTGTCTGAACGACTTAGTCAAATACCCAAATACGACGCCAGAAGCTTTTGTTAGGGTCTTTACCGGTAAGGTAGGGGTGTTCGGGGTAGTTTTGTGCCAGTACGCGTTCGGAATCGGCTTTGAGATCTTCCATACCCAGCTCGGTATAGGCACCGGCCAAGATAGCCAAAGCATCGCCGGTGGAAGGCGTGTTTGGGTAGGTTTCTAAGATGAACTTCGAGCGGTTAATCGCCGCCACATAGGCTTTACGGCGCATATAGTATTCGGCTACGGCGATTTCGTGATCGGCCAGGTTATTGCGCAGATACACCATGCGTTGGCGCGCGTCTGGGGTGTAGCGGCTTTCGGGGTGGCGGCGCAGGAGTTCGCTGAAATCATCAAAAGCTTGGCGTGCAGCGCCTTGGTCACGATCGGCAGCACGGCGGCCGGGTACTAAACGCTGCAAGAAGCTGATGTTTTGCTCGTAAAAGGTCAAGCCTTTCAAGTAGTACGCGTAATCCACATTTGGGTGGCTGGGATAAGTGCGGATGAAGCGGTCCAGTGTGGCCGTGACGTTTTCAGGCTCGTTCGATTTGTAGTAGGCATAGGCCAAATCCAACTGCGCTTGCTCGGCGTGGCGACCAAAAGGATAACGGCTTTGCAAGCCTTTATACAGCACAATGGCCTGGCCGAAGTTATGCGCGTCCAGCGCTGATTTCGCTTGCTCGTAGAGTTCGGCAGCGCCGCGTCCATCGTCAAACTCTTCAATTTCATCGCTGCCACAGGCGGCGAGAAACATCACGCATAGTGCAATGACCAAGGCACGTTGGATGCTTGCCAAGGGTAGACGCAACAGTGAGAAACCGCGCATTAACGAACTCCGCTTCGTGTTCAGTGTAAAGATCAGCGCCATGGTAGCCCATGGGGGGCCGTGGTGCCAGTGATGCGATTTGAGATGGGGAAAAACTCCCCCAAAATGAAGCGCTTAAATTTATCTACCGCCAACAAACGCGGCGCAATTTCTGTGGCTCGGCTGCGAAAGCTGTCTTCAAGCGCTGGCTTCCTCTAAAATGGATGGTTGGCCTTAAATTTGGCCCTATTCACGATCTCGCCCGCCAGATTTCAAGGCTGGCTTGCAAAAGCTCAAGCGCTAAGCAGCGTACTTGATATTAACTGCGTGTTGGCTCTAGCTGCTTCTCTACTGTAACGGTTGTTGCGTTAAATGAATGAAATTCCACTTGATGATGAAAATGAACTCGCGCTGGAAGCTGACGATTTACAAGTGTCGCTCAGTGCCCAAGCGCCTTTAGATTGTGGCGGACAACGTTTAGATCAGGTGGCTGCGGCTTTATTTGATGAATTCTCGCGCCGTCAGTTACAGCAGTGGATTAAACAAGGTCAACTTCAATTAGATGGCGGCAAAGGGAAGGCCAGTCAGCGTTTGGTGGGTGGCGAAACGCTCACCATCGAAGCCGAGCTGGAGAAACACGACGAGAGCCTGCCCGAAGATATTCCGCTCGATATCTTGTATGAAGACGAACACCTCATCGTGGTGAACAAACCCGCCGGCATGGTGGTGCATCCAGGTGCCGGAAATTGGGGTGGTACTTTAGTTAACGGCTTATTGTATTTTGATAAGCGCTTAGAAATTATGCCCCGTGCGGGCATCATTCATCGCCTGGATAAAGACACCAGCGGTGCCTTAATTGTTGGTCGCACTCCAGAAGTGCGCCAACAGTTGGTGGATATGATGCAAGAACGCTTGATCCAACGACGCTATATGGCATTAGTTTGGGGGCGTCCGCCGCAGGAATTTTCTGTGGATGTGCCCATAGGGCGTCACCCGCGCGAGCGCACCCGCATGGCGGTAGTACATTCGGGTAAACCGGCCTGCACTCACTTGTTCCGCCAGCAACGCTGGGGTCATGCAGCGCAGCTCATTGCGCAATTGGAAACCGGTCGTACTCACCAAATTCGTGTGCATTGCCTGCACGAGGGTTATCCCTTGCTTGGTGATCCGGTGTATGGGAAAAAGCGCCAACCCAACAACACTTTAGATCCACGTTTGCAATTGGCTTTAAGTCATTTCCAGCGTCAAGCGCTACATGCATTTCAACTGAACTTTGCCCATCCAGTAACGGGCGATGAAGTGGCATTAGAATGCCCGCCACCGCAAGATTTACTCGACTTAATCGCGGCTTTCGACGAATTCGATACCATCTAACGCTTAGAGTGTTAACAGCTACGCCTCAGCGTTGCCGTTGTTCGATTTTTTCCAGGAGCTCAAGCGCATGGGTTTATCGCAAATCTCATCGAATACGCCGCACATTGTGCCCGCGTGGCCGGCCCCGGCGAATGTGCGGGCGCTTTCTTCTACCCGCGTTGGTGGCGTGAGCGTTGGCAGTGCAGCGGATGACGGCCCAGAGATTGACGGGCGGGGAGTTGATGACCTAGAGCTTGACGATTGCACTGGTTTGAATTTAGGTGAAAACAGTGGCGATGCGTGGCCGGCCGTGTTGAGCAACCGCCGCTTCATCAGTGCTCAGTTTCCAACAATTCCTCTGTGGCTGAAGCAGGTACACGAAGACACCGTAGCCTACGGCCCGGAGGTTTTGGCCGCGCGCGAAAGCCGTATCAAACTCGAAAAAAACGATGCTGCGCTATGGCGGAATGGTACCCGCGCCGATGCCATCTGGACCGATGTGCCGAATCAGGTTTTGGTCATTCAAACGGCTGATTGCTTGCCCATTTTACTGTGCGATCGCGCTGGCCAATGGGTGGCGGCTATTCATGGGGGCTGGCGCAGTTTGGCGAAGAATATTATCGGTAAATGTGTCGCGTGCGCACCTGCCGGGGTGGAAATTATGGCGTGGTTAGGCCCGGCCATTAGTCAGCAATATTACGAAGTGGGCGCTGAAATGCGCGATGTCTTTGTGAGCCAAGATCAACAACTCAGTGCCGCTTTTGTCCTTGCGACTAATAAAAGCGCTCGATCTGGCGAAACTGAGCAAGAAAAATGGCGGGCCGATTTGTACGCTATTGCTCGTCATCAACTCAAAATGGCCGGTGTGACGTCAGTGTTTGGCGGTGAGTTTTGTACTTTCGGTGAAGCGGCGCGGTTTTATTCTTACCGCAGACAGGCTCGAACGGGCCGTTTAGGGCACTTTATTTACTTTGTTGAATAAGTGCGCCAATAGAGCATTACCTTGTTGCCGAACACCTGTTGGCTGGGTTTTATGTCCAACGATATTTCG
>JAKSCJ010000314.1 GCA_022360675.1 Lysobacterales bacterium | reverse complement strand
GGTGTTGCGCCATTGGCTACACCCAGCTGATAAGCTCATCGCTTGCGATGAGAAATTTGGACGCCCTACGCCCTAATAAGTAAGGTGCAGCAATGCACTTTAAGATTGCGGTTCGCAGTGCTGCAATTGCCCAGAGATTAGATCCTGATTAAATTGAAAATCGTTTGTTAACACCACATCGCGTTGATTTTCAGGCTCCGCCGAAAGACGCAAACGATAGGTATCGGGTGCCAGATTATCGACTCGGTAATAGCCGAAGTCGCTGGTTTTCACTTGGCTGATCAATTCACCCTGTTGAGACAAAATATCGACCGATTGCGCCACCAACGGACAGCCCTGTTCGTCGCGAATTTGTCCAGCGAAGCCCAATAGCACATCGGTATCGAAACGTACAAAGCTGGCCGAACCCGCCGCCACTTCAACCCAGAAACCATCTTGTTTGGGGCGCAGCTCCAGTGGTAAGCCGTCTAAATCCAAACGTACACGATAAATACCTGGATCTAAGAATGGAATGGTAAAACGCCCACCATCCTCGGTGCGGGTGCGTACTTGGTTGTTCACCATGACTGCCACACCGGCCAGATCGAAGCGATCATCGAAGGCATCGGGCACATCAATGGCACCGCTGATATTGCCGCGATCAAGCAGCTCACGGCGGAAGCTTCCGCGCGAAATCCGCCCACCGGCAATATTAAAGTTAGCCACAACACTCAGGCTAACCACGGTTTCCGCCACACCAAAGACGCCAGAAAACGGATCACGGAATGCTTCGGCACGGGCGCGTAGCCCGGGAATAAACTCGTAGTCGGCCTGGGCTAAGTAACCCAATTCACCTTCACCAAATAATACACCCAAGCCCCAACCCAAAGAACGCAGGCCGCCGGGCGCACGGCGATAAACGGTAGAGATTCGCTGACCGAGATTATCGCGATCGAGCACTTGAACCATTAAGGTGTCGCGGCCATTAACGCGATTCAACCACTGCACACTGCTTTCGTCCTGGTTTGCGAAGGCGTTAATGCTGTTGTCTTTATCCACTCGCCAATAGGCCTGGCCGGTGTAGTCACCATCAAAATCAGGCCGCGCGATCAACAGTAATGATTGCGAAGGCCGCCACTGTAACGCCGGTAGCAAATACTCGAAGTCGTCATCGGCGGAGCTGAAATCGCGTCCAACTAACGATAACTGCCATTGATCATTAAAGCGGTAACCCAGCTCGGCAAATACATCGTCTAAATCGCCCGTACGATCGAACCAACCATCGGGTTGCGATTGGGCAAAGCCACGCCAAAACCAATGACGCTGGCGATTTTCGGCTTCCACACGCCACGCTTGCTCACCATCGGCATGCGCAATTTGGCCACTGATGAAACCCAAACTGCCTAAGCTCACACTGGCGCCGGTTAAGGCGGCATCGCGCCCTTGCACATGCTGGTATGCCGTATTGAAAGTTACTTCATCCCAAGGTGCATATCGGCCCGATACAAAACCGGTGGCATCGAGGCCGCCGCGACTATCTTCGATTAAATTACCATCAACGCCTGCACCACTTTGCAGCAAGAAAGTGCCTGCGGGTAACACGCGGTTGGTAGCATAACCGCTGAAATCCAATACATCGGCTGGTACGCCTTCACTGCCCCGCTCAAACAACCAGGCTTCCACATTCACGATATTGCCGCTGGGCAATTCCACATCGCGAAACTCGAAGCGACCATCCAAAGCAATGATGGTACTGGCCACTGGAACCCCTTCAATACGCAGCTCTGCACGCCCACCTGGCGGGCCTTGGCCAGTAAAGGTTCGAATGGAACCGTTTTGATTAGTAATAATTTGCTCGGCTTGTACTGAGTCGGTAAACAAGCTGATGGGGCGATTAGTCCAAGCGGCCTGGGCACCGGTAAATTCAAAGCCTTGCAGCAATGGGTCGAGGCCAACGGTTTGATTTCCCAACAAGAAGCGATGCTGGCGGCCACTTTGCAGCCAGATATAGACTTCAATACAGGGGTCGTTTTCCAGGTAATCGCGAACCCGTACTTGCCAGTATCCATCGAATAAGCTACCGCCCACATCACTCACAATACTGCTGGTGTCGGAGCCATTTTCGAAACGTTGTAGATACTCGGTGCGCACAAAGGAAACCGAGGCCGTAGGCGCATCAATATCCGATTCCGCAGCACCACTGGGGCGCACGATTTCAGCGCTGGGCACCGGCTCATCCAAAGGCCACGGAACATCCACCTGAACCGCGTACTCAGAAGCATCGAAGACCACATCGCTGGCCAGATGTCGACCAAGCACCGATAACTCCACCATGGCGCGACCGTCGAGCTGGCGCAACACGTGGGGAGCCAAAGTGGCAAAGCCAATGGGGGTTTCTATGAGGTAGTGGTTTTCGTGCTCGCTCAGCTCCAAGCCTAAAGCTTGAGTGAACTCAGCTAAATCGATATAAGTTTCTTTACCGGGACCCGAAAACGCCACCACGGCGTCACTACGTAGATCTTGGCCATTCAAAATGATCGAGCTGATCGCCAACTCAGGCGCAGCGCCATCCCAGAGGGTATCGGTTTCCAGCAGCAGTAGTGCTTTTGATGTTTGGAACGGGAATAGCAGAAAGATCAACAAGAAGCATGTAAACGCAAGTGAGACGCATTTACCATTACGTTCACCCCGTGTGATGTTTCTTGCCGTATTGGTTTCGGCATTGTTTCCCAGCTGCAAAGCCACTGATCAGCACCTCGCCCAACCTGAAGTGGAATGTGCAAGAGTCAGATTCTGCTGTTGTTTTGACGTTTTTTTCTTATGGGCCGTTGTTTTCATGACCTGCCCAATAAAATGATTCAGCGCGATCCAGCGCTTTATCAGCAAATTGGGCATCCATATCCAATACCAGCGACTGAGCTTGTTGCGGAAGATCCTCTAGCTCAAAAACAATTCTTCGTTCATGGCCCGGTAACACCGGATTGCGCGGCAAAAAACCTGCGCTAACCACGCCATCGGGTATTTGGGCTGCATCCCTGCCCAAACCGACGATTTGGTGGGTGACATCGGCACCCGGGTATAAATCTGCTGGCCAAATACTCCATTGGCCATCTAAACGTACATGGGTGTTGCCGGTATTGACGATATCCACCAATACTTGCTTACCCTGCACGCTGACTTGTTCAATTTGGGCCGCAGCATTGACTGCACCCACATGGGCATATACGGCAGCGCCGATTCTGAAGCGCGAGCGGATTTGCTTCACATCGGGCTTATCATCGGGCGGTAGTTGCTGTTCGAAGTACAGCATGGCTCGGTATTCGCCGTCAGCCAGTTCAGTTTGCGGCCGAAAACCGATACGAATCGCTTGAGACTCACCCGGCGGAATCTCGAAATTGAGTGGGTTAACAATCATCCACTGATCGAGCGAGATGGGTGTAGAAGGAATAATCTCGACTTCGTTATTTTCATCCAAAGTCCAGTGATCCACCGATACGGCCACCTTGAAAGGCTTTTCACTGAGATTAAACAGGCGAATGCTATGACTGCGACCATCTTCGTCCAAAACCACGTCTAAGGTTCTGGGACTAATACCCACCTGCGCATGGACATTCGGCACTGCCATCCATGTCAGTAGCATTAGCAAGAATAGAAATCGCATCAACATCTAGCCGCTCTCCTATGACTCGTCGAGAACAATATGAACCCGACCGGTATAGTGGTTACGATGCAGTGATTGCACTGGGATATCGATAAAGACACCGCCTTCAATCACCAGCCGCCCCTGTTCATCAAGGCTTCTTGTATGCGCCCAAGGATGAACTTTTGGTGCTAAATCCGGACCAGCCCCGCGAACTGCTTGGTTATCGGATATGTGCTCCCATTCCAACGACAAAGGAAGTTCGTCAGAAAATTGGTTCGAAGGCACAGTAATCCGCCAAAGCGCTGGTATTTCACGCCTGATAAACGCCGGAAGCTCTGGTATATCCATGGGTAATCGCACCCGTAGAGCGCCCGCACTGGCGATGGCCTGTCCTTGGTATCCAGTTGTTATCGTCTGCGTGCGATCTGCCACCAATTCAAAAGCACTGATTGGTGATAGTCGTACTATGGGAGCGTTGAGTAGGGTCAGTTGGTAACCACCACTGCGCGCTGTTTCCTGGAAAGCAGGAGTAAACAGCTCACTGTTTTGTGGCGTTGCCGTACTTAACCAACACATTCCCCCCATAAAAATTATGGCGTGAAGCCGGCACAAACCAAGCGCGAGGCTGTACCGGAAAGGTACAGCCCAGCTCATATCAATACCTCTGCTTAAGTTGCAGTGACATCAATGGTGTATACCGTATCGCCAGCATCTTGACCGCTGTCGTGATTACCCGCAGCGTTCAAGCTGGAGAAATCCAAGGTCAAGGTGACATCACCCGTTTGCGGTGTGCCTAAGCCCGGATCGGCAAAGGTTGAAGGAGTTGCAGCGGCGCCAGTAACGCCGATAGAAGATGCACCGTTGGTGATCGTGGTACCACCGGGAACGGTTACAGAGACGGTGGTGTTTGCAGAAGTACCGCCCACAGCGCGGACAGCCCAAACATCTTGCAGCACCAGGTTAATGTTGTTGGTGGGGGCAACGGTTCCTAAATTAGTACTAATATCGAAAGCCGCTTCCAAGTTACCCGCATTCACAGTGGCGTTAACCGGACCGCCAGCATCACCAGTACTACAATTAGTGCTGTTAGTGCCCGCTGCACAAGTACCGGTACCGCCTAAAATGGTGGCCAGTGCTGTGCTGGTCAGGGTAACGTCAACATCGTTGAACGCATACAGAATGGTAATTTCACCAACATCGATGTCCACATCCACAGCAATCTGTGCATGTGCCATGCTGGCTCCCGCCAGTAAAGCCGCAGCCGTAGCTGCTTTGAGAGTTTTCAGAGTGAATTGACGCATCACAAACCTCACTAATGAGTCCTCGCTGAAAATTATGGTATCGCCATGTCGTAATATTTAAAGCTAAAAACATCGCCACATAGCCAATTGTTTCTATTTATAACCCTAACAAGCGGGTGATCAGCCAGCCGAGCACAGCGCATAAACGCGCAGTGCAAACCTCAGCGGCTTATCAATTTTTTTGGAACTGCCCAGTAGTAGAGTGATTTGACTTACTGTCACCCGCCATTATTCAATCCTGGCGGTTATATCGGCATATTCGTCAATGCCTGATGGTTATTCAGCCATTGCCAATATGTAAAGTCAAGCTAGCGCTGTTTTTTCAGTAACTTAAGAAACAGACTGAAACAACATGTTGAACGTACCATTTTGGCGACGTTCCGCTATTTAGCAAATTATATTATATTATTAAGCCATATAAACAATCTATATGTCTTGACTTTGATCAGTTATTGAAAACACATATAAAAAAGCCCTGTAGTGATATACAGGGCTTATCGGGGGAGATTAACAGTTTTTCATCAATTGAGCATTAAATGCTGCGCGTATTTTCTTCAGCGCGTTGGCTTCTAGCTGGCGAATACGTTCCGCTGAAACCTTGTATTGATCGGCCAAGTCTTGCAGCGTTGCTTTGCTTTCTGCCAACCAACGGCGCTCGATGATATCGCGGCTACGTGCATCTAAACGATCCATGCCGTTATACAAAATGCGCTGTTGGTAGCTCATTTCGTCTTCGCTCTCGGCATTGCTGGCCGGATCTTCACTTTGATCTTCTAAGTAAGCGGCGGGTGCCGACCATGCTTCTTCTTCATCACCACCGGGGGGTAAATCGAAGGCGACATCTTGGCCGCTTAAGCGTGATTCCATTTCCAGCACGGTTTCAGGCTTAACACCCAAATCGCTGGCAACTTTTTGGACTTCTTCGTAATTTAACCAGCCTAAGCGTTTTTTAGACTTACGCAGATTAAAGAATAACTTACGTTGCGCTTTGGTTGTGGCTACCTTAACAATGCGCCAGTTGCGCAGAATGTATTCGTGCATTTCAGCGCGAATCCAGTGCACCGCAAAAGACACCAAACGCACACCTTGCTCAGGGTCAAAACGCTTCACTGCTTTCATCAGACCGATATTGCCTTCCTGAATCAGATCCGCCAGCGGTAAACCATAACCACTGTAACCCTTAGCGACGTGAACGACGAAACGCAAATGCGCCATAACCAAGCGGCGTGCAGCTTCCAGGCTTTCTTCGTTGCGGAAGCGGCGAGCTAAATCCTGCTCTTCTTCTTGCGTCAGCATCGGAATACGGTTGACTTCCTGGATATAAGCATCCAGGCTCGAGCTGCCTGCTAACGCCGGCATCTGATTTGCAATCAACGCGGTACCCATAGTGCGAACTCCCACTTATTCGCTGTAACCGAGACTGGCCAAGTATTTTAAAGATACCAATCTCGATTCAGCTCAATCATCAAAAGAGCAGAACCACTGCCATTAAACTTTCCAATACTAACATAAGAAGAGCAGACTGATAAGGAATATCTTTCACAAACCAGACTGAACCCGTTCTGTTTACACATTGGGACGATTGAAAAGATTTAAAGCGTTTTTGCCCAACTGCTTGATCTGACCAGCCGGTCAATGGGAAGTTCCCGAACTGATTCATCGGTTTACTATGGCCCAATTAACGTAATTTCGCCCTAAATTAACGGCTCGCAGTCAATTGACGCATCGCACTTAACTGGCGAGTTACCGCCAACCAAGCGCCGATCAAGCCCAAACTAGCGCTACCAGCAATCAATAAAAAGGCTTCTGTGAAGGGCACGCTGAGAATATCCAGCTGGGTACTGTAGCTCTCCGCTAGCCTGGCCACCGAGGGCGCTAATAGCCATAAGCCGGTCTGCACCATAAGCCAGGCTAATACTCCACCGCACAGGCCATACCACAAACCGGTGTAGAGGAAAGGACGCCGGATAAAAGCATCGGTGGCACCGGCCAAGGACAACACATCCACCTCGTCTTTACGCGCCTGCACTTCTACACGTACGGTATTGGCCACCACAAACATCACACCCAGGGCGAACAAACCAGATAAAATCTGCACTAACACGCGCCCTAGATTCAACAAATGTTCCAGGCGACGAAGCCACGCTAGGTCGGCCTGGGCAAAGTCCACCATGAACTCCTGCTCCAGCTGATTCAGCAAGCCACGCAGC
Organism: Lysobacterales bacterium; assembly: GCA_022360675.1. Taxonomy (GTDB): domain Bacteria; phylum Pseudomonadota; class Gammaproteobacteria; order Xanthomonadales; family Wenzhouxiangellaceae; genus JAKSCJ01. The sequence goes on along the minus strand of JAKSCJ010000314.1, from coordinate 5,398 downwards.
GCCTCTTCACTCACATCGGTGGGCTCCACAATAATGACGTGGGGCAAGGGGTTTTCGGGCAAATCCTCTAAAGCCGGGCCAAAACCTGTGGAATAACGGAATTCATCCAAAGCTTCTTCAGGACTGACCAGTTGAGTCGAAGCAACTTCAGGCCACGCCAACATGGCAGCGCTGAAGCTGCGCGCTGATTCGGCACCCACATCTACATTCAAAAATACGGTTACCCGCTCCAGGCCTTGCCAATCGCCACCCAGGTGGCTCAGGTTTAACAAACTCACACGCAAGCCCAGCGGTAATGCCAGCGCCAAAGCCAACACCAAGCAAGTTAAGGCTGTGGCAATCGGGTAACGAATCAAGCTGCCAATGCTGTACAACATGCCGTAGCCATGTTGGCGCAGCCAAGCGCGCAACGCGGGCAGCAGGTCTAAGCGTTCAAATTGATCGCGCCGGAATATCATCGATAAGCTGCCCTTGGCTCAGCACTAAAACCCGCCGACCTAAGCGTTTAATTAACGCCAAATCGTGGCTGGCAATAAGTACGGTGGTACCGAGTTCGTTTAAGGTGAGAAAGAGATTCATGATCTCTTCAGAGAGTTCAGGATCTAAATTACCGGTGGGTTCGTCGGCCAGAATCAGGCGTGGCTTATTAACAATCGCTCGTGCGATACCCACACGTTGCTGCTCACCGGTGGATAAACTGAGTGGATAAGCTTGTTCTTTATGCAGCAAGTTCACTTTATCTAAAGCCGCGCGCACTCGCCGTTTGACTTCCTGATAGGCATGACCGGTGATAATGAGCGGTAAAGCTACGTTATCGAAAACCCGCTTACCCGCTAATAAACGGTGGTCCTGAAAGATCACACCGATTTGGCGTCTTAGATAAGGTACTTCGCCGGTTTTCAGCCGACCTAAATTGCGTTGTGCGAACAATACTTGACCACGACTAGGTCGTTCCTGAGCGGTGATGAGCTTTAATAAAGAGCTTTTACCCGCACCGGAGTGACCGGTCAGAAAGGCCATTTCGCCCTCTTCCAGCTTAAAGTCGATATCGCATAGTGCTTGCACACCACCCGCATAACGCTTACTGACTTTCTCAAATAAAATCATTAAGACACCAGCAAGTTAAGGTCGAGAATAGGTAATAGGATCGCCAGCACAATGAACAGCACCATCGCTCCCACGAATAAAATCAGCACCGGTTGGAGTAAACCGCTTACCAAACCCATGGCCGTGGCCAGTTCACGCTCGTGAATCTCGGCCGCTTGCTCCAGCATGCCGGGCAACTCGCCACTACGCTCACCACTGGCCACCAAACGCAGCGTAATATCAGGCACCAGCCGAGTATCGGCCAGCGAGCGTTGTAAAGAAACACCTTCGCGCACTTGGCGCGCCGCTTGCTGCATGCCATCTTGAAAAGGAATAGTACCAAGCACGCGCCGCGTTACTTGTAAGGCTTCAACCAAGGGCACAGCACTTTGCAATAAAATCGCCAATGTACGTGACAGCTGGCTGGTTTCTTGAGCTTTAATCAAGCGCCCTAACACCGGCAGCGCCAAGCGCCATCGATCCCAAGGGCGTTTATAGCGCTCGTTACGCAACAATTGCACAGCAAAGATCACCGCGATCACCAACAAGCCCAGCAGCCATAAGCCGTAGCTGCGCAGGAAGTCGCTGGTGGCAATTAAAATTTGCGTTGCCAAGGGCAAGGCTTGATCGAGGCGAGCAAATACATCCACCACCCGTGGCACCACATAGGTGACCAAACCGCCCACAACGATTATCGCCACCACCACCAATACCACGGGATATAGTAGGCTCATGCCGACATCGCGACCTAGTTGTTCGCGTTCTTCCAGATGATCGGCCAAACGCGCCAGCACTTGATCCAAGCGCCCGGAGCGCTCACCGGCGGCTACCAAAGCTGCGACCATTTCGGGAAAATACTGTGGAAATTCCCGCAGCGCTTCTGCAAAAGCCACACCCTCCACCACCCGTGAGCGCACACCAGCCAGCACTTTGCTTTCGCGGCCGGTATCTTGCCCTGCCAACGTTCCTAAAGCTTCAGCCAGCGGTAAGCCCGCTTTCAGTAAACTGGCCAATTGACGCACGATCAAAGCTAGATCGGCCGTGCTGAAGCCGCGCCGAAAACTGATTTTCTGCGCGCTTTTCTCAGTGCTGTGAACGGGATCAACAGACAGTGGAATCAAGCCAGCCTCGCGCAGAGCTTGGCGCACTTGCCGAGCGCTATCGCCTTCGCGAACACCTTTGGTGCTGCGTCCATCTTTGGTTAATGCTTGATATTCAAAGGCAGCCATGAATGCTCACTTTAAGGAAGTCACTACCTGGCACGGTACAACCGCGGCGCGATGCAAGCGCTGTTACCCGCACCAAGGCAGTACAATGCAGGCATATTTTTAGCAGCCACGCCATACAGTGATCACGATGAGCATGTACGACCTCATGGGCAGCATTGGTGCCGCATTGATTGTTTGGGCCTATTGGGCGTTACAAACCGAACGCCTTAAGGCTAGCACTCCGCAGTACAGCTTAGTGAATGCAGTGGGCTCTGCATTAATTTTGTTATCGCTGTACTTTGAGTTTAATTTTTCAGCTTTTTTAATCGAGCTGTTTTGGTTGTTAATCAGCCTGCGCGGCTGGATCAAAGCCAAGCGCCAGCAAAGTGTTGGCCACCGCACTTGAGTGAACATGCGGCCTAGATATCACGTTGGATACCGCGTTAAATATCGCGGGTGATGCGCAGCACTTCTTGCAGGGTTGTTAAGCCTTGGCATGCTTTATCCCAGCCATCTTCAAACAAGCTTGGAGTAAAACTACGCGCCTTGCTATCTAACAGCTGCTCGCTGGCGCGGTCGTGGATCAAGCTGCGCATTTCCTCATTGATGGTGACCATCTCATACACACCACCACGCCCCTTATATCCAGAAACCCCTGAGGGTAAATCTTGCCGTGGACGATACAGTTGCACGGCCTGCGGTGCTTCGATGCCCAGGCTGCGTAATTCATCCACGCTCAAGCGCCAGGGTTCACAATGCTCCAAATCTAAACGCCGCACCAAGCGCTGGGCTAATACACCAATTAAGCTGGAAGACAGCAAAAAGGGTTCGATACCCATATCTTGCAAGCGCGTAATGGCACCAACGGCGCTATTGGTATGTAAGGTCGAAAGCACCAAGTGGCCGGTAAGGCTGGCTTGAACAGCGATTTCCGCCGTTTCCAAGTCGCGAATCTCACCCACCATTACCACGTCGGGATCTTGTCGCAAAATAGCACGTAAACCGCGGGCAAAAGTGAGTTCAACCTTAGGATTCACTTGGGTTTGCGCGATACCCGGCAAATCGTACTCGATGGGGTCTTCCACCGTCATGATGTTACGGCTGCGATCATTCAGGCGGCTCAGCATGGCGTACAGCGAGGTGGTTTTACCCGAGCCCGTAGGGCCGGTCACCAAGAAAATACCGTGGGGCCGATGAATCAGTTGATCCACCAGCTTTTGCGTGCCCTCACCCATGCCTAATTCGCTGAGATCGAGGCGGCCTGCTTGTTTATCGAGCAAGCGCAAAACCACGCGCTCGCCATGGCCGCTGGGCAAGGTGGAAACCCGCACATCCACCGGCCGACCGGCAATACGCAAGGAAATCCGGCCATCTTGGGGTAAGCGTTTTTCGGCAATATCCAAACGCGCCATCACCTTCACGCGCGAGGCCAATAAAGGCGCCAGCGCACGGTTGGGTGTCATGACTTCACGCATGACTCCATCCACACGAAAGCGCACGGCCACGTGTTGTTCGTAGGGTTCGATATGGATATCGGAAGCGTTTTCTTTCACCGCCTGGGAAAGCAAGGCGTTGAGCAGGCGAATAATGGGCGCGTCATCTTCCAGCTCCAGCAAATCTTCGGGCTCGGGCAGATCTTCCGCCAAGCGCAGCAGGTCGTTATCTTCGCCTAAATCGGCGGCGGCCTGCTGAGCCGAGTCTTCACCATGGGCATAGTGCTGTTCTAGAAGCTCGTCGAAACGCTCATTATCAACCTTTTCGAGTGCTAAAGGTCGCCCCAGGTGGCGGCGCATTTCATTAATGGCCGCCAAATCTCCGGGCGCGCGAACAATGACGTGGGCTTTGCCATCGTCTTTCCAGCCCGCCACCAACACGCCGTGGCGGCGTGCGTAGGCATAAGCTGGACGGGCGGGTAAATCACTGCTCATCGCCAGCCGGTAGTTGTAGGTAATCGTAAAGCTCGGGCAGCAATGGCATTTCGTCTTCGGGCGTGATGCTGTCTGAAGTTTCGCGCTTCAGAATTTGCTGACTGCGGATAAAGTCGTATTTACCTGCGCTGAGGGTATCGAGGGTGAGTCGATCTTTCAGAATACGCGGGCGAATAAAGATCATCAGATTTCGCTTCACTCGTTGCGTACTGCGGAATTTAAAGGCTTCACCAATTAATGGAATAGAGCTTAAACCCGGAACACGCTCGATGGTTTCTTGGAGATCATCGGTAATTAAACCGCCCAGCACCAAAATGGCATTGTCGGGCACCATTACAGTGGTGGTTAAGGTGCGCTTATTGGTGATGAGATCCACGGCACCGGCGATGGGGGCCAGGCTGCTCACTTCTTGGTTAATGTTCAGAATGACCGCATCGCCTTCGTTAATTTTCGGCGTTACGGTTAATTTAATACCCACTTCTTCACGGTTAATGGTTTGGAAGGGGTTTACCTGGCCATCGCTATTATTAATGCTGCTATTGGTGAATTGGCCCGTCACAAAGGGCACTTCTTGGCCCACCTGGATACTGGCTTCTTGGTTGTCTAATGTCACCACTGAGGGCGTAGATAAAATATTGGTATCGGCATCAGAACGTAATGCACGCAATACCGCACCTAATTGCAGCACTTCATTACCCAAGATCTCGGTCGTGCCCGAAACATAACCAATGTTCAAACCATTGCTGGGCGCCGAAGCCCCGGAGGCCAGATTAATAATATTGGTGCCATTAGCTCCAAAGCTGGTGCCGCCGAAGAAGCCTGAATCCAGGCCAATCACGTTGCCATCGGCATCGAGAATAGGGTCAAGACTACCCGTAGCCTGCCACTGCACACCCAACTCACGCACAGTATCCACCGAGACCTCGGCAATAATGGCTTCAACATGAACCTGAGCACGGGGTATATCCAAGCTGCGAATCACCGACTGCAAGGTGCGGAATTCAGCCGCTGAAGCGGTAATCACCAAAGAGTTGGTTTCAGGATGGGCTTGAATACGCACGCCTACGCTGGGCTCGCCATCGGCATCGGCCGTCTGAACGTTTTGGGTTACCGCTTCCAGAATGCCGACCAACGAGGCAGCATCGGCATAATTTAAGTGCACAACCTGGGTAGAGC